>JAGASC010000197.1 GCA_017621905.1 Roseburia sp. | reverse complement strand
GTCTATGTCCTGGTGAGCAAAGAAAAGTTTGCCGCACAGACGAAAAAAATGATCTACGCAGTGCTAAAGCCGAATCCGGCAAACGTTATTGTGGAGACGGTGCGCAAGAGCAATAAGATTTTTGGAGGCTTCATTTCCGGGAAAATTCTGGATTCCGCCATCATCGGTGTACTTGCATATATTGTGCTTGTCATCATGAAAATGCCGGATCCTCTGCTTTTGGCAGTTATCATCGGCGTGACCAACGTAATCCCGTTTTTTGGTCCTTTTATCGGAGCTGTTCCGTGTTTTATCATTGTTGTATTGAACGATCCCTGGCAGGGCCTTTATTTCCTGATTTTTATTCTTGTCTTACAGCAGATTGACGGAAATATCATCGGACCGAAAATTCTCGGCGACTCCACCGGGCTTTCCTCCTTCTGGGTGGTATTTGCCATCCTGGTATTCGGAGGGCTGTGGGGCTTTATGGGAATGCTGCTTGGTGTGCCTATCATGGCGGTCATCTATTATATTGTGAATAGAATCATTAATTATTTCCTGAAAAAGCGGGGACTGGCGAGAGAAACAGAAAAATATACTTATCTGATAAGGGTGGATCAGAACACAAATCAGATGGTATATGAGGAAACAGCAGAAATAAAAGAGGATAAGGATATACATTCGGAGAGGGCTGAATAAGGCTCTCTCTTATTCATTTATGACAACGGAAAGTTCGCAGACCATACGGATCTATTGTTTGATTCAAAAATACCTTGTCTATAAAACAAAATTTCAGTTTGCCGTGGCAGACGTTGGAAGTATTTTACTCAGAGAATCAGCGGATTTGATGCGTTATTTTTTTTGACATCCACAGATGTGTATGTTAAACTAAAAGTTAAAGAAAACGATAAACGTGCACGTTTTGAGGTGGCCAAATTGGATAAATATGAATATAAATTAAAATTGGACCAGATAAAATCACTTACGGACGCAAACGACTATCAGACTGCGGCGGTGATTGCAGATTCCATCAACTGGCATAAAGTAAAAAATGTGAATACTCTGACGATGGCAGGGGAAATTTATGAGGCAGTAGGGCGATACGAGGAGAGCCGGGATATTCTGCTGATGGCTTATGACAGGTCTCCCATTGGCCGGATGATTATCTATCGTCTGGCACAGGTTGCCATAAAAATGAAAAATTTTGATGAGGCGAAGGATTACTATCAGGAATTTGTCGAGATTGCGCCCCATGACAATTTAAAATATGTACTCAAGTACGAAATCTGCAAGGCCCAGGGTTCCGATACCCGTACCCTGATTGCGGTTTTGGAGGAATTAAAAGAGCAGGAGTATTCTGAGGAATGGGCCTTTGAACTGGCATGTCTCTATCACAAAGCGGGCATGAGTGAAAAATGTATTGAGGCCTGTGATGAGCTGATTCTCTGGTTTGGCGACGGACCTTATGTGGAGCGGGCCTTAGAGCTTAAAATGCTGTATCAGCCACTGACCAGGCAGCAGGAGGAAAAGTACCGCCAGTTCCGTTTGAAAAAAGAGGAAATCGTGGAAGTAAAGCCGGACGATGCGTTGGAATCCGGAGAAATCGTGCATGAGACGGTACAAATCCCCAAAGTTAAGCTTTCACCTGAGCGGTTCAATACCCAGAATCTGCAGGAAGAGCTGCAGAAGAGTATGCAGCAGATCATAGAGGCTACCGAGAAAGAAACCGTAGACAGCAGCATGGACAATATCAAAAAGCTGGTGGAAGAAATTCCGTATCTGCAGCTTCCAAAGGAGGAGCCGGTTTCTGAGGAAGAAGAGGTGCCTTATATCGAAACAGAGCGGGAAATTGATCAGTCTATACAGACGAACTTCCAGGAGCTTTTGGCGGAGGATTATGACGGGCAGATGAGCCTTTTTGTTCCGGAGGAAGGCGCAAGGGAACCACAGGTGTCCGGTCAGATGAGTATAGAAGATGTGCTTGCTGAGTGGGAACGCACCATGCGGGCTGCGGAGGTTGTACTGCAGGATGCCGAGCAGCGGAAGTTAGAATCTGCAAAAGCCAGGGCATTACAGGAAGCCGGTGATATCATGGAGCGGTTGGCGGACGTGATACCAAAGCTGGATTCCGGGTTGACACCAAAGGATCTGCTGGACGAGCAGTATCTTGGCGGTCAGCTTCCTTCGGATGAGCAGGCAGCAGCGGTGGTTGCCAATATGAACCAGATTTTGCAGCAGGAAATTGACAGACTTTCCACGGAAAATGCCCAGATTGATGAAAAGCTTGCCGCGGCAAACCAGTTGACAGGGAATACGGGAAATGAGGATATGAACGCGATGGAAGAGATGGCTTCTTCCGGAGCGGTGGAGGAAGAAAGCCACATAGAACTTGCAGCAGGAATGCGGGAGCTGCTTCCGGAAGAATTAAAGGAGGATGCACAACTGCAGGAGCTGCTTCCGGAAGAACTAAAGGAGGATGTGGAACTGCAGGAACTGCTGAAGAATATTGCCTCCGAGGAATTGGCGGAAGGGATTGCTTCACAGCAGCAACACACTACAGACCAGGAACTCTTTGAGATGGAATCAGGCAGTGTGCCCGAGATTGCAATGCCTGAGATAGCGATGCCGGATATGGCGGAGTTATTGGAGAAGCAGCTGCAGGAAATCAAAGAACCGAAAGCTGGCTATCCGGTGATTCGTTCACTCAGCAAAGAACAGAAAGAAATATTTACATACTTTGTTCAGATCAAGGGTATGGAAAAGCAGCTGTGCCAGGCCATGACCGGGGCGATACAGCGTCTCGCCGGGGAAGGTTCGGCATCTACCGGCAATATGATTATTCAGGGAGGCCAGGGAAGCGGCAAGACGGTGCTTGCGACCAGTATGGTAAAGGCCTTACAGAAGGAAATTGGCAAGCCGGAAGGAAGAGTCGGCAGGATAGAGGCATCCGTATTGAATCAGAAGGATGTGGCTGAGCTCCTTTCCAAGGTAAAAGGCGGCTGCCTGATCATTGAAAAAGCAGGAGGCATCTCTAAGGAGACAGCTCGAAAGCTTTCCACGTTGTTGGAAAAGGACACAAGCGGGCTTATTGTCATTATGGAAGATACACATAAGGGAATTGACAAGGCCCTGAGCAGGGATGCAGGGTTTGCATCCAGGTTTTCTGAGAAAATCAACATTCCGGTATTTACCAGCGATGAGTTGGTGGCCTTTGCGAAAGCATATGCCAATGAGCAGGGATATACGATTGATGAGATGGGAATACTGGCGCTTTACAATAGTATTAGTAATATTCAGAAGTTTGACAAGCCTACTACGCTTACTGAGGTCAAAGAAATCGTGGACCAGGCAATTTGGCGGGTAGAGCGGGGAGGCTTGAAAAAAGTGTTCAGTATTATTGCAGCGAGAAGATATGATGAAGAAGATTACGTCATTCTTCATGAAAAAGATTTTGGATTTTAATGAGTTTAAGTATGAGGGGGAGAAGTGGCATGGCGAATTTTACCGAATTAGACCGTTATCTGTTCGGCCAGGCAACACATTATGAAATTTATAAAAAAATGGGTGCGCATTTGACCGAGCAGGATGGCGTCAAGGGTGTATGTTTTGATCTGTGGGCGCCGAATGCCAGAAGGGTATGGATCCTTGGTTCTTTTAACGACTGGAATGAGTGGGCCAATGAGATGGAACGTTTACAGCCGGAGAGCATGGGTATGTATGAGCTTTTTATTCCGGGAGTGGAAGAGGGAGCAATGTATCGCTACCTGATTGAGACGAAGGATGGAAGAAAGCTTTATAAGTCTGATCCATATGCAAGCTTTGCCGAGCGGCGGCCGGGAAATGCATCCGTTGTGGCAGATACCACGCATTTTGAGTGGACGGATACCAGATGGATGATGGCAAGAGCAGAGGTGGAAGACCCTTATGCACAGCCGATGGCGATTTACGAAGTGCATCCGGGGTCCTGGATGCGCCATCCGGGCAGAGAAGATGAAGGATTTTATACTTACCGGGAGCTGGCAGACGCATTGATCCCATATGTGACGGAGATGGGATACACCCACATTGAGTTGATGGGAATTTCCGAGTACCCCTTTGACGGTTCCTGGGGATACCAGGTGACAGGTTATTATGCGCCCACCTCACGCTACGGAACGCCGAAAGATTTTGCATATTTTATTAATGAATGTCATAAAAATAAGATTGGCGTCATCCTGGACTGGGTCCCGGCACATTTCCCGAAAGATGCCCATGGGCTGGCGGAGTTTGACGGCACCTGCCTATATGAATACGCAGATCCGCGAAAAGGGGAGCATCCGGACTGGGGCACAAAAATTTTTGACTATGCCAAGAATGAGGTCAAGAATTTTCTGATTGGAAGCGCCCTGATGTGGGTGGAGCATTATCACATTGACGGATTGCGTGTGGACGCGGTGGCATCCATGTTGTATCTGGATTACGGAAAGCAGGATGGCCAGTGGGTACCAAATCAGTATGGTGACAATAAGAACCTGGAAGCAATTGAATTTTTTAAACATATCAATACATTAATACTGGGAAGAAACAAGGGAACGGTCATGATTGCGGAGGAGTCCACTGCATGGCCGATGGTAACCGGTGCGGCAGAAGATGGCGGGCTGAATTTCAGCTATAAGTGGAACATGGGCTGGATGCATGATTTTTTGGATTACATGAAGCTGGACCCATATTTCCGTAAAAATAATCACAACAAGATGACCTTTGCTATGAGCTACAACGAGAGTGAGAAGTACATTCTGGTGCTTTCCCACGATGAGGTGGTTCACCTGAAGTGCTCCATGCTGAATAAGATGCCGGGCCTTGGTGTAGATAAGTTCCGGAATCTGATGGTGGGGTATGCTTTTATGATGGGGCATCCTGGCAAGAAGCTCTTGTTTATGGGACAGGATTTTGCACAGCTGCAGGAGTGGAGCGAGGAGCGGGAGCTGGATTGGTATCTCCTGGAAAACCCGGATCATCAGCATGTACAGAACTGGATGAAAGAACTGCTTCATATTTATCGCAAAAATAAATGTATGTATGAACTGGACAGCAGCTGGAGTGGTTTTGAGTGGATTAATGCAGACGATGCAGACCGCAGTATTTTCAGTTTTGTTCGAAAGAGCAAGAATGGCAGAAATAATTTGCTGTTCGTATGCAATTTTACGCCGGTAGAACGGCCGGATTACCGGGTGGGGGTGCCGAGGAGAAAGACCTACAAGCTGATATTAAACAGTGATGATGAGGCCTTTGGCGGCAGCGGAGAGGTTCGCCCGGAGAGCTATAAGGCACAGACCTCTGAGTGTGACGGAAGAAAATATTCTTTTGCTTATCCGTTGCCGGCTTATGGAGTTGCGGTATTCCGCTTCTAGTTTGATGCAATTGTCTGATAGGCATGGGAAAATTCCATATTGATTTTATGAAATCAAGGAGTTGATACAAAGGCACCACATACCAGGTGGTGGTTTGGATATCAACTCCTTGATTATGTATGAAAGAGAAAAGCAGAGGGCAGGTTCCAGCTTACACGTGAGCGCATCTTTTATGGAATATATATCTTTTCTGAGTGGAAGCTGCCAGTAACCAGTAGAAATCAGAGGAGATCTTCTTCCTCTAAATACTCTACAATGCCCATGTAGATGGCACGAACCAGTTTGCTTTGATAGTCAGTATCAAGCAATAGCGCAGCTTCTTCCGGGTTACTTAAAAAACCGCATTCCACGATTACAGTGGGTGTAGGAGTTTTTTTCAAAAGATAATAGCTCTCATTTGCTTTGGCCTCCCGTTTGTTTTTAGGATCCACACGGGAAATCAGGCTTTTCTGCAATATTTTCGCAAGCTTTTCACCGCCCACCGATTGTCCATAGTAGAAGACCTGGGCACCTTTGATGTCTGGCGTGGTGTAGCTGTTCTGATGGATGCTGACGGTGAATACGGGATTGGCGTCTGTGATGATCTGGCAGCGGTTCTGCATATCAGCAGCTTTTTTATTTGTACAATCCTCGGTGTATAACCCTGCATCGGAGTCTCTGGTAAGAACAACCTTAATATTTTTCTGCTCCAATAGTTTTTTTAACTGTAGGGCGAGGGTCAGATTAATATCTTTTTCTTTTGCGTCGTTGACACCTATTTTGCCGGGATCAATGCCACCGTGACCGGCATCCACCACGATGCAGATTTCTTTTTCGGTGGTTTTGGTGCTCTGGACATATACGGCACCCTGCCTTGCCAGAAAAAAGGCTGAGACAATCAGGCAGACGCCCATTGCCAGTTCTATTTTTTTCTTCATAAAAAACTCCCGGAGACTGGTTCATACTAAGATATTCTCCAGTTCCGGGAATTATGAATTCCGACCGCTTTTTTTATATCCTTTTCCTGAAATCGGTTTAGGGTTTTCGCTTTAGTTAATATACTTTATAATCGTATCCCACACGGCGGAATCCTCCAGACCCAGCTTCCAGAAGGCACCACCTGCCAGGCCATTAGACTGCATTACCTGGAGTTTTTTCTCCAGGGATGTGGCATCCTCGATCCAGATACGGTAGGTGACGCCGCTGTTGACGTATTCTACAAAGTTCTGCCCCTCTTCTTCCAGCCAGACGGTCTCGGCACCGTTGGCACGGATCAGGTTCTGCACTTCCTTCATGCTGGTGGCATAGCTGTCTAACTCACAGGATTCGTAGGTCACAGAGGAATCTTCGGAGTCCGATGCGTCGGCAGCTGTACCGTTATCGGTAATTGGCGTCAGGCTCCATACCCGGGAGTAGAAAGGCATGCCCAGAATAATCTGGTCAGAGGGTACCTCCTTTTGGGTGTTGGTAACCCCGTCCTGTACAAAGCCGATGGAGGCCACAGAGCCGGCCTCTTCTGATCCGGCATAGTGCTCGTCATAGGCCATTACTACAATATAATCTGCATAAAGGGCCTGTTCTTCCCGATCATAAAAGGCGGTGTAATCAGTGGGAACATAGTTGTCCACAGAAAGCACAAGGCCGTTGTTGGCGCATTTTAAGGATAGCTCCCGAATGAACTGAATATAGGATTCGCCTACTTTATTTGGGTCTAAGGATTCGAAATCCACATTAATACCGTCGAAGTTATACTGAATTGCAGCGGAAATCAGGTTGTTAATCAGGTTTTCACGCCGGGAGGTATAAGCTAAGACTTCTGCTGTGTCCACTTCTGGGTTTTCCAGGTTGCTTACCAGTGCCCAGACCTCGACGCCGTTCTGGTGGCAGTAATCTACATAATCGCTGCTGGCCAGAGAATATACATTTCCATAATTGTCATTCAGGTAGAACCAGGTGGGGGAAATGACATTAAGGCCCTTGGAACGCCGCAGCACATCGCCGATGGTGTTGTTGGCGGAGTTGTTGGTCACCTGATGCCAGCCCATATTGATTTTAAAATCCCGCTTGATGTGGGTAAATTCTTCTTCTACGTAATCACTGGTGAGCGTCTTTGTGGAGGTGCTGCCCAGGTTCTTGGATTTGATATATCCAAGAATGCCATCGGCGGTGGCAACCTTTGTCCAGGTCTCATCCGGTTCTAATACAGTCAGCTCTGTCCCTTTCGCTATGTCTGCAAGAATTGGGCTTTTGATACCGCCCTGGTAGCGGATTTCTGTATCTTTGTTTGCGGAAGCAACAGTATAGTCTCCCCAGGCAGTGGTCAGCACAACTCGGTTGGGCTCTGTGTAGACCTGATAATCAAAATCGGAATACAGTTTTACAAAATCAATGGCGATATAAGCAGTTGCGGCATCCGCTTTTACAACAACGTGATTTAAGGAACGGGATTCTTTGGTCACGTAGTAAGAGGTGCTTTCCGCATCTGCACAAATAAGATCGGTGGCTGTGGTATACAGCAGCTTGTTCTCGTTGGAATCCCAATAAAAACGATCGTTGATCTTATCATGTACCGTATCAAAATCAAGGTACACAGTCCCGTCAATCATCTTGCCGTACACATCAAGAACTTCCTGATTCACTATGATGGCAACTTCGTCCCCGGAGGTCATCTGATAATATTCAGACAAATCCTGCCTTTCCTCGGAGGGCGTGTACTTGTCAATGAGATTCCCGAGGAGCATAAAAAGAATCACGACGATAATAAGGACAATTGCGGCTAATACAGGAATGATTTTTTTCTTCATTGTGAAATCCTTTCTTCTTCTGAAATTTTATGGTAACCGTGAAGGTGCCAAATAGTTACATTTTATGAAAAGCCTATCGCAGACAGGAAAATTCCATTGGGTGTTTTATTAGCCTATTGTAGCATAAGCGCAGCTAAATTCAAAGAGTTTTCAGAAAATCATAATCTTTTCGTGACACTATTTTTAGACGCAAAGAGGCTGCCACAAAATCGAAATAATGTCAATTCTGCGACAGCGTCTCTGCTCTTTTTATCAATTTATATGTTCAACTGTATATCACCATATGACCGGGCATTGAGGGACTCGGTCGTTCTGATTGATTTGGTTACGATTGCAGATTAGTTCTGCTTCTTTTTAATGTTATCAAAGTGAAGCTCCGTCAACACCCCCTCACTGAAAACGTAGTCTCTCATATACGAGTTGTCCTCGTCCACACAAAGCTGGCTGGTTACGCTTTTGGAATTACTGGGATATCCGTCCAGCCAGATTGTGATGCCCCTGTCTTCCAGGGACGTAAGCTCGAGATAGAGTCTTTGCATATTGTTGGTCTCCAATTTTGACATCCCCCTATTTAAAATACCAAAAGGAATTCGCTGGCTGCAAATTGTGATATATTATATCGAGATTATTTGCACTGTGCTGCAAAAGGAACTGCGATATTTCATCCGATCCCCGGCGGATGATGGTGCAACAGAACGAATCAACGTTCTGTCAGGAGCTCATCCAAAAAAAGAAAGAGCTGTTTTTCAATGCGAAACGGGTTCTGGATGAAAGGGACGCTTCGCACGGAAATGTGATTCGTTTTTGAAAACTCCCGAACGTCTTTTGTGTTTCCCGTTTGCGTTAAAAATGTAAAACCTTCCCCAAGGTTAGAAATGGATTGGAAGCTGTGAAAAAATGTCTGGTAGCTTTCCGCTTTCCATGGGGCGAGACTTCCCAGAACCAGCTTGCGGTCACAGCGCAGAAATTCTGAAAGGTCAGCTTCGCCAAGGCTTCCCATATCCAAAATAAGGTAGTCGTATCTCCGGTTCATCAGTGCCGGTATTTCATTGCTTTTTACACAGGGGTAATAATCCATTCCCTGGAGTTTGAAATGAGGGCGCTGCGAAGAATTTTCTTCGAATTCTGCGAGCCGGTTTTCCGGCAGCAGCCCGGAGATTTCGTTTCTGGTATGAAACTCGAGAAAAGCGGTGCTTTTCCTTGATTTGGAACTGCAGTAGCTGCCCAGGGCGATGGCTAAATGCGTGACGCCGCAGCCCGGCGTGCAGCCAAGAATTCCGATGGTGGTATGGGACCTGGTCCCTTTTCGGTCAAAACCAAAAATGTTTGTTCCCTCCTTTCCTGTGGAGTATGGATGAAATAAGCCGTTCTTTTTCGGACGAAACACGGTAAGGATCCGGGTCGCAGGGGAAGCAATAGACCTTTTTTCCCTGCAGCCTGGCATACTTTCTGGCGGCTCTTTTATTCTCATGGTTGCAGATAAAGACACTCTGAGAAATCAGGGCGAGACGATTGCCGCCGGCAAGTGCCTGGGGCATATCCCAATCACTTCCGCCAAAGACATAGATGACCAGATCGAAGTTGTTGAGCTCCGATGGTATCAGCTGGCGGGCACCGTAGTCCCAAATTTGGCAGCACTGATCCAGAAGCGGGCTTACCACTCCGCTTCCATAGTCCGGCATACCACGGAAATAGGCATAATAGAATATGCCATCCTGTTCTTTGAAATGTGGATTGGTCTGTGCCATTGCCTCAAGCGTGTCTGACTGATCTGCCGATATGTATACGGCAGGCATTCCCTTTTTGTTCATGAAGCTGACAAGGGAAACCGCTATGTGGGTGGCACCTGCGCCGGCTTTGCTTCCGATAACGGCTATATTTCGAATGAGATGTGATGTGCGTCTTTGCGTAGTGTTCCCGACACTGGTCAGTGCCGTTTTCAGACTGGCTGCGGTAGGAAATCGTTCGGACGGATCCTCGGCAGCAGCCTGTTTGATAATGTCATAGAGGCCGGGTGAGCATTCCGGGCTGGCATTTGCCAGAAATTCCAGTATTCTGCCCAGACCATAAATGTCGGCGGCGGGTGTGACGGGAAGTCCATGTAAGGCTTCCGGGGCTGTAAACCCGTCCGTTCCGTATAATTGGAAATTTTTGCCAGAACCGGTAAAAAAAGAAGCAATGCCAAAGTCGATTAATTTTAACTGTTTTCCGCATACTATAATATGCTCCGGTTTTAAATCCTGATACAGGATAGGGTATGGAGATAACTGATGCAGATAATCCAGTATATCACACAGTTGGATGCCTACGTTTAAAATCAGTTCCTGTGGAATCGTTTCCTGATGGAGTACAAAAGACTCCAATGATTCACCCTGGATAAATTCTTCAATGATATATATGAAAG
The DNA here is from genome assembly GCA_017621905.1 of Roseburia sp. Classification (GTDB taxonomy): domain Bacteria; phylum Bacillota; class Clostridia; order Lachnospirales; family Lachnospiraceae; genus Roseburia. The sequence continues at coordinate 4,693 of JAGASC010000197.1, read as the reverse complement.
CATCGTCTTCCTCGATGTCATATATCAGGGGGATTCCCGGGTGATTAAGATTTTTTAGAAGGTCTGCTTCCCGTAAGAAAGGCTTCTCATTTGGGAAAGGCTTTTCATTTTGGAATGACTCTTCTAAAGAGAATGAAGTTTTACCGGCCATGTCTTTGGGGATACATTTGATCGCGCGATAAACCTTCAATTTCAGATGTTCGGCAAGATAAACGGTACTGGATCCTCCGGTACCAAGGGTGGAGACTACCCGGTATTTACCGAACAAAACAAATGCTTTTATGTGAGATCTGCTCCTTTCAAAGCGTGACACACATACATCTCATGCATATGTTTATAGCATGAAGTGTTTCAATTTACAACTATTTTTGTAAAGTTTGTTAATTTTCCACAAAAAAGCGTTAAAAATTTAGCACAAAATTTTATCTTTACAAAGATTTAATAAAAAGGCATACTTTACATCAATAGAGCATTTGATTATAATAGATGTACAGTTTACAAGGTTTTCCGGATGAATATTCAAGTTACGGAAGGACGTGTTATTGATATGAAAATTGAAAAAGTGAATGAAAATCAGATTCGCTGTACACTTACCAGAGAAGACCTGGCAGAGCGCCAGATTAAGCTCAGTGAGCTGGCATACGGAACGGAGAAAGCAAAGCTTTTGTTCCGGGATATGATGCAGCAGGCAGCCTATGAATTTGGATTTGAAGCAGATGACATTCCGCTTATGATAGAAGCGATACCTTTGTCGGCCGATACGATTATACTGGTGATTACAAAGGTGGAATATCCCGAGGAGCTGGACACCCGATTTTCCAAGTTTTCGGATCCGGATCCGGAGGACCTTTTTGAGGACACTTATGGCAGCAGTGAAATGTCTGCCGCCTCCGAGGGAGCAGATGATATTCTGGGGTTATTTCAGAAGATTCAGGAAGAACGAAAGCAAGCCGCAGAAGCCTGGCAGAAAGAAAACGGCGCCACCTCATCCGATGGTGGGAAAAAGAAAAAAGAAGAAAATCCGGTGAACGTACTTGTAGATATTACAAAGCTGTTTATTTTCAACGAACTGGCAGAAGTGACGCGGCTTGCGCATATTCTGGATGGCTTCTATAAAGGCTCTAATGATTTATATAAAAATGAGTCTACGCATAAGTATTACCTGCTGGTAAGAGGGAGCAGACAGACTCCGGAAGAGTTCAATAAAGTGTGCAACATTCTTTCGGAATATGCCATTCAGCAGGCATATACACCGGCAATAGGGGCATTTTTCCAGGAGCATTATCACAGTATCATAAAGGGAAATGCGCTTCAGACATTAGCAGGATTATAAGCTGAAAAATGAAAAATTATGCCTGATAAAAGGCGATATGGCATTTTGCCACAAAAAAATCCGGGAAGGTATCCCGGATTTTTTATGTCATGCACCTGACAGGTACATATTTTCTTATGCAAGGTCTTTTGCAAGAAAATCGTTGATTTCCTTTACCAGGGAATCCGGATCGATTCCATGTACCATAGCAGCTTCCTCGATGGTCTCCATCTGAGAAGATGGGCATCCAAGGCAGTGCATACCGATATTTAAAAGAATTGGCGCGATATTCTGGTCGATCTGAAGTAATTCACCGATCATGGTTGATTTTGTTACTTGTGGCATATTTATAATCCTCCTTGTTTTTCGAAGAAAAATGCGACTGCCATTGCAGGAGCAGAGGATTTTTCTCCTTGTTTTTCGAAGAAAAATGCGACTGCCCGCGTCTTAGGCGCGTGAAGGACAGAAAATTTCCATCCTTTTTTGAAGAAAATGCAACTCAACTTGCTGCGTTTTTCTGCCTGCAAAGATTTTGCAGCTTACAAAGGCAGAAGATTTTTCTGATTTTTTACGTTGCTTGCAGGCACGGATTGTGCTGCAATGTGGTAATTATAATACAACTTATGAAAAGTTGCAAGGTAACTTTACTGTTTTTACAACGTAAGTCGCTGATACTGTTACTGGAACGGAGTGAACAGTAACCTGATACTTCGATAATAGGGGCCGTGAAGTTACAAATGATCGGAGATGGCTGGCGAAGTCATAATTTTTTTATGCTGTTAAGCAGAAATTTATAGCGCATCTGGACAGAATATAATTCGTAGATGCAGCAGTCAATCAAATCCGGGTCAACAACATTTTCCAGATTGCGGTAAGCGTCCTGTAGGTCCTGAGCAGTCTGGTGGAGGTCATTCATAAGCAGAGTATAGTGTTCATCATTCGCTTCTTCACTGTGAAAAAAACGTAACATACATCCTCCTGCGTCTTTGATCACGCCATCAAAAACGGATGGCGAAGCCGTCTTAGTATTATTATATTCCCAGTATAAACAAATAAATCCAGGTCTATACAAAATACGGAAAAAATATAGAAAATATGGTAACTGTTCAAGGCAGGACTATGCACTTGCTGCATAGTCCGTGAGAAAACGTAGAAATTGCAGGAGCAAGCCCCCATCGCGAAGCGATTTTAATGGGCTTGCGGTCGTAACTGTGAAGGTACTGAACAGTTACAAAATATGGAAGAACAGTAACAGCAGAGCCTGTCATAAAAGAGAAAATATCCGCATACATATACTGCAAACAGAAAGATAGAACAAAGAGGCATATCAAGAATCATATTGTGGGGACAGAGAGTCAGAATTTCAAAAATGTTTCGGGTTGGAGGGAAAATGGATCATGTAATTTCTTTTGTTGCGGTGGGGGGAGCCTGCGGACTGGTATTGTTGATTGCGCTGTTAAAGCAGCGGGCGCAGATCCTTTTGAATTTCCTGGTGCGCCTTGTTTTGGGGGTAATCTGTATTTTTTTTGTGAATGATTTCCTGGCGGCACAGGGAATTGATGTGGCGGTAGGCATCAATCCGGTAAGTCTTTTGACATCCGGAACCCTTGGATTTAGCGGGGTTGCGCTGTTGTATGCAATTTTAGCCTGCAATTTTTTGTGAAAAAGTTACAAATGTAGAGAAAATTTGAAAAAACTATGGACAAAGGGAAAATGGGTTGCTATAATCCCACTTACAAACAAGAGAAAAAGAGGTGATGAATTGGGGAGATTGGACAACTGACACTGCTGACATTTCTTTCAATGGCGGTGGTGACAGATTTTAAGGAAGCGCGTATCAGTAACCGGCTGATTGCTTCCGGACTGATTTGGGGACTTGCATTTCGAATCATGGGGGAAGGAAGTGCGGGTATAGTTCACTATCTTGTGAACGTTTCTATTCCGGTTATCTTATTATTTCTTTTATTTCAGATGCGTGCGCTTGGCGCAGGCGATATCAAATTATTTTCCGTAGCAGGAGGATTTATATCAACGAGACAGCTTTTACTTTTGATTCCGGCAGCGATTGTGGCGGCAGGGATGATTGGTGTGGGAAAGCTTGTCCGGGAAAGAAAATTTTGTGGATTTTTAGGAAAGGAGAGAACACAGATACACTTTTCGGTTGCTATTTTGATTGGATATTTTGTTGTAGTTTGGGGGTGTGCGATTGAATAAACTTACGGTAGCGGTCTGTGACACGGAGGAGGGATACAGAAACCGGTTTGTCACATATCTTGTGGATCATAAGGCGGAAGAAATAACCGTGCATGCGTTTTCAACGCTGGAAAAGTTTCTTGCTGCCATTGGAAATCATGTGTTTGATGTTGTATTGCTTGGACGTGGCTTTGATGCCGCGCAGGGGGCAGTGGAGGAGCAGGGGATGCCTTTGCTTCGATTAAAGGATTATGTGCCGGAGTTTGTGGCGGAGGAGGGAACCTACCAGTCAGGAACATCGGCGCGGGTGGCGGATGTGTTTCGCTATCAGCCGATGGATTCCATTTTGCATGAAATGCAGGCATTAATGGGGCAGCGCGTGGCCGTGGCGGCCGCTGCGGGGAGAACTGCTTCAAAGCTTGAGGTGATTGGCGTTTATTCGCCCATTCATCATGAAATGCAGATACCCTTTTCAATGATATTTGCGTCTCTTCTCTCGGAAAAACGGAGTGTGCTGTACTTAAATTTTATGGACTATTCCGGCTTTATGGAATTGTTTCAGCTGGAAGGGGATTGTGATATGGGGGATATTATACTTCGCATCCGGAATGGACGTTTACACCCGGAAGCGTTCTGGAGATGCGTCTACGAGACAAGAGGGGTGTCTTATATTCCGCCCTTTCACAGTGCTGAGAATCTGCATGAAATGACCTGGGAGGATTACACGGAGTTTCTTACTTTTTTGGAGGAAGAGACGGATTTTGAGACGGTTATTATTGATTTTGGAGATGGGGTAAATGATCTGATGCGTATGCTGGAAAGCTGCAGCAGTATCTATTGTCCCATGAAGCAGGGATTTCTTTTTTCCTGCCAATTGAATCAGTTTCTGGCCGGTCTGGCGGGTACGTGGGAGATACCGGGGGCATCAGGTGATGCACGGCCGCCTGGTGATGTGCCGCCTTTATTGGGTGATTGGGAGGAGCGGATTCACGTTGTGGAGCTGCCCTACTCAGCGAGGGGAATCCGCGGCGGGACCGACGTGTTAAGGCAGTTACAATGGAGCGAGTTCGGAGATTATGTCAGAAAGTATCTGACGGGGGCAGAGGGATAAAGATGAAAGTTTCAGGGGAGGAAATAGATCGTCTGCGGGAGAACATTTTGTCAGAAATTGACCTGACGAGAGAGCTG
>JAGASC010000196.1 GCA_017621905.1 Roseburia sp. | reverse complement strand
TGATAGGAAAGCGTATTTTCAAAAGGATAGTTTGTCTCTAAGGTCACGGAAATATCGTCTGTTTTCAACACGGATGTCACGGGGATAGCACTGAGTACTTCGTTTCCGCGGTGCATGAAAGCGGAAAGGGCAAATTTCGGCCAGGCCTGGTTGAAGTTTGCGGTACAGCAGCCATAATTCGGTTCTAACCCGAACAGGTGGGCCTCAGGTCCATTGGTACGGAAAACAGGTCTGTTCGGAAATCTCTCGCAGGAAATCTGGTTGCTCATTTGCAGATACTGGTGGGTCCACATATCATCACTGATGGTAGCAGGCAATGCGTTAAAGGCGATTACTTCCAGTCTTTCGGCCCATTTTTTGTCCCCTGTATAGGCGTATAAAAGTTCATAGGAGTACATCAGTTCAGCCACAGAACAAAGCTCGGAACCCTGAATGGGGCTTAGACCGGCAAGACACTCATCTCCGGTGAACAGGTTCACGGCAGTACCGTTGTACTCGTCGAGAAGGGTGCGGAACCTTTCTGCCTGATCGGTGTAATCCTCCTTTAAAATATCGCAGGAGACGCATTCTGATTTCAGCATCATACAGAGATTTACGATATGAGTATCAAGGGTCCATTTGTTCAACGGCCGCTTCCAGAGCGGGGTCACTGTGTTGTAATCAGTACCTTGGATTTTTAGTAATTTGGCCAGTTCCACAATCCAATCTTCGTGATATCTGTCGTAGATAAAATTAATTGCGATAAATGCTTCGTACCAACGGTATTTTCCCCAGTCAAAGAGCTTGATTTTTCCTTCGGATAACAGCTGGTAATAATTCTTTAAAGCTCTGTAAAGGACATCCGGTATTCTTTCGTCGCCAGAGCAGTCATAATAAACAGTCAGTACTTTTGAGATAAGCTGTAATGCCCAGGTGTCATATTTGGGATAAGCATCCAGCGGGACAGGACAAATCCAGCCGTCCTCTTTTTGGAAAGCTATAATGCTGTCGATATATTTTTTCGCTCTTGCAATCAGTTCCTCGTCTTCCAAAAGATAGGCAAGGGGAATGAAGCCGTCCAGCCAGTAGGGGACGCGCTCCCAACCTTCGGCGTCTCCGCCAATCCATGCGCTGTCTCTTACATCGCGCCAGATTTTATCCAGGTTTCCGCTTAAGCCGGCTGCCTGGATTTCCAGCTGCCGCTTAAGCCAGCCGGTGGGCTTTAGTTCTTTTGATGTGTAGAAGTTCCATTTTTGATTCATTTTTCCGCTCCTTTTTGTGTTTGTTGTATTCGGTTCCTTATATGGGATTACCTGTGCAATTTGATTGAAACATTTACTTTATTTTACCATATTGCATCAAAGCAAAACATTTATTAAATCAAAAAATAGATTGCATATATCACACTGTTTTGCAATAATAAAGTAAGCTGAAATGGAAGGGGATGAAGCAGGATGAGAGGAATAACTCTCAATAAATCAGTGGAATATATAGGGGCATCTTTTCGCTATTTTGATGTGGGCGAACATCATATTACAAGAACCTGTCCGGAGGACGTATTGTTGATGGTTTTTGATGGAGTGCTGCGTTTTTCGGAGAACGGGAAAGATTATGAGGTGTATCCGGGGGAGTATCATATCCAGAAACACGGTTCTTTTCAGGCGGGGGAGATTGCCAGTGACTCGCCAAAGTATTTATTTGTACATTTTTATGCTGAGTGGGGGGAGGCCTGCGAGAATGATGGTGCAGAATTGAATGGTGCAGGTGCGAATAATGGCATAGATGGTGCCGGAGAAGGAAGCAGGAACGGTGGCAGCATATTGCCCTTTCGGGGAGAGTTTTCTTATTCTAAACTGGAGGCAGCGATGAAGAGGCTTGATTTTATGGGCCATAATGATTACACACAGGTGGAACAGGCGGCAGTTTTTTTTGAAATATTGTCTCTGCTTTACCGAAAGGAGAAGGAAGATACATTGGCGAACCGGATTGCCGGATTTATAGAAGAGAATTATGAGGAAAATTTATCCCTTGAAATGTTGTCGGAGGAATTCCATTTTAGTAAAAATCACATTATCAATATTTTTAGAAAAGAATATGGGGTAACACCTTTTGAGTATGTGAAAAATGTAAGAATAAAAAAAGCGGAATGGCTTTTGGAAGTTACTCCTAAAACGGCGGAAAGTATTGCCCTGGAGTGTGGATTTCGGGATTATTCCTATTTTTATAAGGTATTTCGCGATAAGAATCTCTTGTCGCCGAAGGAGTGGAGAAAGCGAAAAAGGATGAATCCTTATGGGTGAATGTCCATTTCCGGCAACAGTTTATCTGTCTGAACTGTTGCCAGAAATGAAAAAATCCTCTGCATACAATGTATGAACAAGTATGCAGAGGATTTTTTTGTTTTTGGTACAAAACACGAAAAGAAAAAATATACAAAGGAAGTGTTGACATGAGTGAACAAAGATGTTATTGTTGTATATAGTAAAACGGTTTTACATTTTGAAATGGATTAATTTTGTATGCATTTGCTAAAGCGGTACATCAATTTGAACAAAAGTATTACAAAATAGAAAATCATCGGCCAATGATTTTTGTGAGAATCCATTCAAGGGGAGCGAGACTCCTACACTACCTAAAAATGAGGAGGGTGAAACATGAAAAAACGATTATTGGCAATGCTTTTGTGCCTGGTCATGCTGGCAACAGCGATTATCCCTGACACGAAAACAGTGCAGGCTGCCGATCCAACACTGTACGTGTTTGATTTGGAAAGCTTTATTAATGAATTGCCCAGCACCGGAACCGTTCGGTACGACTATTTGAAGTTTGCTACCGCACTGCAGGGTCTGGCTAATCGTGAAACACCGCAGATCTATTATTTGTTTCAGAATAATAGCTTTGCAAAGTCCAATGGTAACGTGGACATGGATGAGTATTGGCTGAACAAGCTGTCAGAGGACGGGGAATATCTGACTCAGTTCAACCAGGTCATTGTTACGGATTTCTGGGAGCTGGTAGACAAGGTCAGTTCTTCATACAATGGTCTTGTTCTTTGGGACAGCAATGTACCTGCTACTTCCAACGTGGCGTCTACGGTAGCAGGAGCGGACAATCTGCTTCCGGTGCGTTTCGACGAAGCGGAGGGCAGTCTGTACAGCACACTGTTGACCAAAGGATTTACAACCGATGATGTGAAGGTCAATCTGGTGGATAAATTCACCGGAACAGGAACGATTCCGGACTCCACCACAGAGTCCACCGGTTCTGCAAAAAATGATGCCTACATCTGGGCGAAAGAACAGTATTTGGATACCGGCAAGACCAGCGAGGATCTGATGACCTACTCTGTGGATGCCTGGATCAAGGATACATCTGTCACTTCCGACCGGGATGCTGAGTTCGTATCCATCAAGATTCCTAAGATGATGAAGGCCGGAAGTACTGTAGAAGTAGAAGTTGTTGTTAAAAATGTGGGTACAGAAACGTGGTCAGAAGACGGCATGATTCGTTTGGGCAGTCTGGCTGATGCCTCTTCTTCCTTCTATTGGACCAACACCGTTGGGGATGTGGATGTACATGATCGTATGTTCATCGCAAAGGGGGATACGGTTGCACCGGGTGAGACCTATACGTTCAGAGTAAATATTACTGCCCCTGCCGCAGCGGGTAACTACCCCTTTGAAATCAAGATGGTAAAAGATGGTGTGGCATGGTTTGGTGATAGCTTAAGCCGTACGATTCAGGTCGTAGCAGATGGCTCTTCTTCCGGCGGTTCTTCTTCCGAAGGCTCTTATGACACTACCGTAAAGGCTATCGATTTGACTGCCAGCGGCGTAATCACCAGCGGAGCAGCCACCACAGAACGCAATGCGGAGTTTGTGGAAGTGAAGCTGCCCGAAGCCATGGAGGCCGGTTCCACCGCGACTGTTTCTGTTACGGTAAAGAACCTGGGTACTGAGGTGTGGGAAGAAACTCATATCGGTGCAGATCCCGGTACGCGACTGGGACGCAGTGACGGATTTGATTCCTTTGCATGGCAGGATGATGATGGGGATTCCGGCGTAAAGAACCGTGCATTCATAGCGGATGATGTTCAGGTAGGCGAGGGGGAGACCAATACCTTTGAATTCCAGATTACCGCACCGAGCACTCCTGGAAAAGCAACCTTCAAAGTGCAGATGATTCGCGACGGTGTTGCCTGGTTTGGTCCGGTCTTGACATATGAAATTGATGTCTTTACAACTGATTCCGGTTCTTCAGGAGAAGAGGAAGCAGATACTTCCGTGAAAACCGTTGATCTGACTGCAAGCGGTGTAATCACCAGCGGAGCGGCCACCACAGAACGCAATGCGGAGTTTGTGGAAGTGAAGCTGCCGGATACTATGGTAGCGGGCTCCAGAGCCACTGTTTCTGTTACAGTAAAGAACCTCGGGACTGAGGTGTGGGAAGAGCGGGGCGGAGCAGATCCAGGTACACGTCTGGGACGCTGTGACGATTCCGCAGTAATCAAATTTGCGGATGCGAAGCAGCCGGTTGGTGCAGATGGCAACCGTGCTTACCTTACTACCGGTGAGACCTGTGCACAGAACGAGACACATACATTCGAGTTTGAAATTATCGCACCAAGCACTCCGGGTGTCGCTACAATTAAGATGCAGATGATTCGTGACGGTATTGCCTGGTTTGGCCAGATTCTGACAAAGGATATTAATATCGTGGCGCAGAGCAGCTCCGGCTCCGATGATCAGACACAGTATACGGATGAGGATTTTGCACCGGTGTTCGAAGACCTGTCCAGCGATTCCGGAGAAGGTGTATATTATACCGATCTGATGAACACCATGCTGCCGAATGCGGATTACTACATTTCCAAGAAGGCCTTCTTCTGGGATCTGTCTCCGGATGGAACGATTGCTCCTATCGATGATCGTACACAGCCTGTGGGCACCGACCTTGCTACTTTGAATGCTATCCTTGCTTCCCAGCAGGAGCGTGCCGGCGGTGAAATTTTCACGGTTAGCGGATTTGTGCCCTGGTGGATGAAGTATACCTCTACTTCCGATCCTTCCCAGTCCACAATGGGGGATGTGGCATCCGAGTGGAAGATGGTTGATATCATTTCCAGCTATCGTGGCCAGGTGGATGCAGATGCTTACGGTATGACCAGTCTCTCCAATGCATCCGTATTCTCTAAGGTTCCTTTGAACAGTGAGCTGAAGCAGAGCAATGATAAAGGTGAGAGTGATACCACCGTGTATGATCCGGATACCGAGTATATCATGTTCTACATGGGTGATTACGATGCCGGATCCTGGACCAGCGGTTGTCTGCCTATTCTGTGGGACGATGAAGAGCGGGGAACACGTGATGACGTGCCTCTGGCATGGCCAATCTGCGCAGATTTGTCTAATCGCGTGCCTCAGGTATTCAATTATCTGTACGAAACGGCCAGCGCAAATGACTATTTTGTGGCCGGCGACAACGGAACCGGTTATCTGAATCCTATGTGGCTGGATGCAGAGGGACTGGAAGTATGGAAAGAACACAATATTGCTTCGAATGAGAAGTTCGATATTGATATCACCGGATTTTTAATTGCAGGCAATGCCGGCCTCATCACGGATGAGGTGCAGAAGGCTTACAGTGAGATATCTCCTGTGGGCGTAGTTTATCAGGGAAGTGTGTCTGCCGGTAAGGAAGTCAACTATGGAACACCTTTCGTATCCTATTATGATATCGGAAACCAGATCAAGTCCGGCAGTGCAGCCAGTGTTGCAAGTACCATCAACAGCCGGATGAAGGGAACTGGTCAGTTCCATGTGTTCCGCAGTATTTTGACCAGTCCTTCCGCTATCTATGATATTGTAGATGCGTTAAAGGCAAATTATCCTGACACCAAGTTTAAGGTGCTGGATCCTTATACCTTTATGGAGTTGTTCGAAGCATCCGAAGGCGGTGTTGTTACTCCTGCGCCGATTACCTACGAAGCACAGGAAGCTACTGCCATTACAGTGGATGGCGTGGCTGACGAGGAAGAATGGGCAGATGCCGAGGAAATCCTGGTCAGCGTGGACGCAGAGGATGTGAAAAAGCACGGTACCAATTGGAATGTGGACAGCAGTGATCCGCTGGAAGCAAAATATAAGGTGAAGTGGGACAGTGAGAATCTTTATGTGGTGGAGACAATTTCGGATGACGCTTTGCTGCCAATGACGGATACATCTGCAATGAATTATCTGAAAAATGATGCTACCATGCTCTTCCTGGATCTCAACGGCAGCAAGAGCAGCGGATATTCTGCAGGTGACTATGCAGTATACTATGCACTTGACAGCAACAATGAGCTTGTTGTGTTCCTGCGTGACGGACAGAACGGTGCACTTATCGAACGCAGATTGTCCGACACGGAGTACACGGCCGCTGCGAAGGTGGATGGAAATACGGCGGTGATTGAATTGGCGCTGCCATGGTCCCTGTTCCAGACCGTACCTTTTACACCGGAGGCAGGTAAATCTGTCGGTATGAGTATTCTGGTCATTGATCATGACACGACGAACGATAATGGCGGACGTCAGATTATGTGGTGTGGTGCCGGCGATGATCAGATTGGCTGGGCTGCAATGAAGTTCGTAGCTGTCGAGAAGAAGACCGTCAACGTAACAGTGGAAGTTGGCGATAACGGTACTGTTACACCTGGTACCGATACCTATGAACTGGACAAGGAATATACTTTTACCGTCACACCTGACGAAGGCTATGAAGTGGGAAGCGTGACGGT
>JAGASC010000195.1 GCA_017621905.1 Roseburia sp. | reverse complement strand
CCTGTCTCTTCCATTTTTTCATATAGACTCCTTTTTATATACTCCCCCCGGATTTCATGCCTTTCAGTATAGCTCAAAAAGGGATATGCCGCAAGACATATCCCTTCAAATATCACAAATCTTAAGAAACTCATCCCATTTTGTTAAGATTTTGGCGCTCTTTATTCTACTACGACACCCTTCTGCAGCATAATATTGGCATACAGGGCTTTTTCGCTGGTTGCAATGATTGCATATGCAGTCTTTGCTTCTTCATAAAAGGCAAAGCGCTCAATATTGCCTACACAGGCTGCGCCTCTCTCGTCATACTTTGTCACGATCTCTTTGTAGGTATCCCAGATCGGGGTCTCTACGTTATCCCCTGGCATAACCTCCATCAGATTCACCGGATGCTCCACATAGGTATCCAGCGGGAACACTTTCAGAATTGCATCCAGCAGCTCCGGCACGCCGTGTCCATCACAGCGGATTACAATCGCATTCTTTCCATTGCTCTCTGCCGGAAAGTTTACATCGGAAATAACCAGTCTGTCGCTGTGTCCCATTTCACACAATACTTTCAAAAGCTCCGGTGATAAAATCTGCGGAATTCCTTTTAACATAATTATATCCATTCCTTTCGCTTCGCTCAAGGCACAAAACGTTATGAAAACATTGGCTTGAGCGATTTTCTTTTTTATAATTCTTCTTATAGGGAACTCGGTATACTACAAATCACGGGGAGGTGAGTGGGTTGTTCCACTTTTGGAATGACCGAATAATTATATGTGTAGTCCGCCTTTTCAAGCACAAATAAGTGTGATACCAAGCACATAATCTTATCTTTGTATAAACAATCTCGTTTATGGCTCAGGCGTTCAGTCACTGCCGTCTCTCCCTATAATTCTATTGAACTTTTTCGTTCTGAAAGGAGTCCCTATGGCTTTAAAAATCGTGTACAAAATTTGTTGTGGTATTGATGTCCACAAAAACTTTGTAGTGGCTTGCATTGCTAAAACTGATAAGCAAGGCGTTACCACCTATGAGAGCCATCACTTTTCGACCTACACGAAGGGTCTGAAAGAGTTGTTGAAATGGCTGCTCGACCGTAATTGCAAGGATGTCTGCATGGAATCTACCGGTAAATACTGGATTCCTGTTTACAACGTCTTAGAAAAAGACTGTTCGATTGTCCTTGCCCATCCAAAGTATGTTAAGGCTATCCGTGGTAAAAAAACTGACAAGAAAGATGCGAAATGGATTGCTGACCTGTTCAAGCATGATCTTGTTGCCGGTAGCTTTATGCCCCCTGCTGACATCCGCCAGCTCCGTGACCTTATGCGTTACCGCTTCAAACTGACCTGCTTTAAATCCAGTGAGAAGAACCGCTACCAGAACTGTCTCACGGTTTCCAACATTCAGTTGGGAAACGTTGTCTCGGACACTTTTGGTAAGAGCTCTCAGAAGATTATAGCTAAGATTCTTGAAAATCCTGATGATACTTCTTTTGATATTAAATCTTTAATCCATGGTTCCATGAAGGATAAACTCCCTGAACTGGAACTCGCCATTGACGGATATATTACTCCTGAACAGGCTGCTAAATTAAAGATCATTAAAGAACATTTTGATAACCTTGAATCCCGGAAAGCAGAGTTAGAAGAACTCATTCTTGCGCTCGCCAGTCCCTATCAGCAGGAAATTTCCATTATCCTAACCGCCCCAGGCTTTAAAAACCAATTTTCGGCAATCACTGTCATTTCCGAAATCGGAACAAACATGGGAGCTTTTCCTTCGGCGAAACACTTATGTTCATGGGCTGGTCTTACACCAACCAACAATGAGAGTGCAGGGAAGAAAAAATCTGTCCGGGTTTCCAAGGCCGGATGCTATATCAAACCTCTTCTTGTGCAGTGCGCTAACGCTGCGATCAAGAGCAAACAGCATCCTGAAATTCGTAACCGCTATCTCCGTATCAAAAAGCGTCGCGGTCATAAGAAAGCAATCATTGCTATTGCAAGGATGCTTCTTACTGCATTGTACCACATGCTCAAGAATGGAGAAAACTATAATTCAGATTTATATAAAAAATCTGACGTTCTTCCTGCAACTCGTGAAATCACCGTTGAGCAGGCTGTTTTAATGGCTCAGTTTCAAGGTTACCGCATCAAGTCAGCAACGGAATAACCTGTAACTTTGTCTACATATTCAATTTTTAAAGCAGCCACCGAAAGATGGCTTTTTTGTGATGCAATTAAGGTAATGGATAACCTCTACTTTTCATTTTCAATCTTATCTGCCTCCTGTTTTCCTTTTGATTCAGAAAAAGGGCACACCATAGGGTGCACCCTTTTTATCTGTTTCATTCGATTTATTTGCCGTACAGGTTATCCCAGATTTCCGGATTCTCGATGTTCTCAGCGGTGTACCACTGGCATCCGGTATCGGTATCAGCTACTGCTTCGCCGTTAGCTGCTTTGTACAGAGTCTCAACCAGGATTTCGCCCATTGCTACAGGAGCCTGGGTAATGGATCCTAACAGAACACCATTCTTTACAGCTTCGATCTGAGCAGAACCAGAGTCAAATCCTGCTGCTACTACCTGGCCTTCGCCGGTTCCGATTTCGCTGTGGTTCTCAGCCGCGGAAATGATAGCGTTTGCAGAATGCTCGTTGGAGCCGTACAGAGCGATAATGTCAGAGTTTCCAAGCAGAGTATTAACGTCTGCCAGAGATGCATCGGAGGTAACGCTTGCCGGAACCTTAACGTCGATGATTACGTCAGCGCCATCAACCTTTCCAACCTTGGAATCGTTGATGTATCTCTCATTACCTTCAACAGTTGCGGTATGTCCGTCTGCTGCTGCCAGCTCAGCGAACTTATCGATGAAGCCAAGACCTCTGTTAACAACGGATTCGGAAGTAGCATCCTGAGCTACAACACCAACACGTACGG
>JAGASC010000194.1 GCA_017621905.1 Roseburia sp. | reverse complement strand
CTTCTGGGTATGAGAGCAGGATTCATTCGATATCTATGGTAAGCCTGACAATACTATGCCCACCACATCTCTCCTGCACTTTCATAAATAATGGCTTCTTTCAGCAATGCAACTGCCTTCTCAAGTCCTTCCTTCGGAGACATCAGGCCGTCCTCGTGCTCGATGCTGATGGCACCGTCATAGCCCACTGCTTTTAAGGTGCTGATGATGTTGTTCCATACTTCTTTGGAATGTCCATATCCAACAGTACGGAATACCCATGCGCGATTCAAGATATCGCCGTACTCCTGCGTATCCAGCACACCGATTTTTGCGGTGTTTGTCGCATCAATCTTGGTGTCCTTTGCATGGAAGTGATAGATTGCGCCCTGCAGCATCTTGATTGCCTCGCAGGGATCAATTCCCTGCCAGAACAGATGGCTCGGGTCCACGTTAGCTCCGATCATATCACCCACTGCCTCACGAAGCTTTAACAAGGTGGCAGGATTGTATACACAGAAGCCCGGATGCATCTCAAAGGCAATCTTTTTGATACCGATTTCTGCTGCCAGCTTTGTGGTCTCTTTCCAATACGGAATCAGAACCTCGTTCCACTGCCAATCCAGGATATCCAGGTACTCTGGCGGCCATGCACAGGTTACCCAGTTCGGGTTCTGGGAATTCTCGCAGTCACCCGGACAGCCGGAAAATCCGATGATGGTGTCTACGCCAAGCAGAACGGCTACTTTCATTGCGTCTACGAACTCATCATGGAATTTCTTTGCAGTTTCCTTGTTCGGGTGTACCGGGTTGCCGTGGCAGGCTACTGCGGAAAGCTTCATGTTGTATTTTTTCAGAAGTGCTTTGAACTCTTCTACTTTTTCCGGGTTCTCTAAATAGTCCTTCGGGTCTAAATGTGCCTTTCCGGGATATCCGCCGGCACCGATTTCTAAGCTGTCTACGCCAAGGCTGCTTAAATAAGCGAGTGATTCTTCCAATCCCATCTGGTTAAGAACGGGAGACATTACTGATAATTCCATAATATATACCTCTCTTTTCTGCGCTGCATATCTATCCTTTTGTTTTCACTAATAAAACCACCGAAAGACTGGTGGACGCAGCGCAGCCACAGCCTTTGGTTGTATGGTCTATTCCACGGGTTTCACATGGGGGCAGGTCAGTTCAATATTCTTGCGCACCGGGCATGCCCATTTTACCGCATTTTTGATGATCTGCTGTACATAGGGGTTCTGGAAAGAGCGATTAGTCTCGTGACCTGGCTGGAAATAGAAAATCCTGCCGTTGCCTCTCACCCAGGTACATCCGCTGCGGAAAACCTCGCCGCCGTCGAACCAGCCCATAAAAATAACTTCCTGCGGTTCTGCAATATCAAAAGGCTCTCCGTACATTTCCTCCGGATCCAACGCAAAGGTCTCCGGTATGCCCGCTGCAATGGGGTGATTCGGCTTTATGGTCCAGATACGTTCTCTTGCACCGTCACGCCATTTCAGATTGCAGGTAGTTCCTAACATTTTGCGGAAAATCTTAGAATGATGTCCGGAATGCAGTACGACAAGTCCCATACCGGACAAGATTGCCTTGTGAACTCTTTCTACCACTTCATCCGGCACTTTTTCATGTCCTGCGTGTCCCCACCAGATCAGCACATCGGTGTCTTCCAGTACGTCCTGAGTAAGTCCACACTCAGGATCATCCAGGGTAGCTGTCCTTACTTCCACATCATCACTTTTCAGGAAACCTGCAATATAACCATGAAGTCCTCCCGGATAAATTTCCGTTACCGCAGACATTTCTTTCTCATGAATATTCTCATTCCATACTGTTACTTTCATTATATTCACCCATTCCTTTCGGTTTATTCCGACGCAAAGAGTCATGATGATTTCTATTCTCTCTGCCAACCATCCATTATTAAATATTTGTCTCCAGCACCTGTTTCTTTTCTGCAGATTCAAAAGCCAGTTCCATGACCTGCATCACACGTCTCACCTGCGGCAGCGTGATGAGAGGCTTTTGTGTTCCCCCCAACGCTGCGCAATAGTTACGATAATAATCATGCACATCACTGACAGGGCGTTCTATGTCATACTCATCCAGTGTAATTTCATCCCTCGGCGCCATTGTTTTTGTAATTCCGGCTGCTGTCTGAACAGGAAGCACATCTTTTTCATGCCATGCTTTCAACTTTGCAACATGGGCCTTTTTCGTCCAGTCTGTAATCATGGCAGTACCATTTTTGCACTGCATATAAAACCGCGGCATAGCGATAAAGTTATAGGTACCAACCTCCACGTAAGCCTCTCTTCCGCTTTCAAAATACAGGGTAAGCTTAAATCCGTCATCCACCTCTGTATTGGTAATATTGGTTGTGGAGCAGTGCAGTCTTACAATTTTATCTTCTGCAAATATCTGCAGCATCTGATCAATGAGATGCACACCCCAGTCCAGGATCATACCGCCGCCCTGTGCCTTGGTACAACGCCAGTCGCTGGGGATTCCTCTGGAACCGTGGATGCGGGATTCGATACGAATCAAATCTCCAATCTCTCCGCTCTCTACGATGCTTTTCATCGCAAGAAAATCTACATCCCAGCGTCTGTTCTGATGAACGGAAAAAAGCTTTCCGGACTTTTCGGCTGCCTCAGCCATCTCATCAAAGGCTGCAACGGACATTTCCACCGGTTTTTCACAAATGACATTTTTTCCGGCTTCCAGTGCCTTAATTACCATTTCCTTATGGCTGTCGTTTGGAACCGCAATGACCACAACATCAACCCCGGAATCTTCCAATACCGCTTCAAAAGACTCATATACCCGGATGTTATTATTTTCTGCTGCCTCACATTTTTTCGGCTCAATATCATAAATACCCGCAAGCGTCACAACATCGCTGTTCTGTATCTGCCTGCAGTGCCAGGAGCCCTGTCCTCCATAGCCTATTACTGCTACATTCTTTTTCATACGTACCTCCATGCATGAATCTGTTTCTGAAAAACTGTAACAGTTCAGATACCTTCACTGTTACGAAAAACTTTGCTGCTTCGCCAGATATTGCGCTGATTGCGTTCCGATAATAAATACAAAGTTTTCACATTTCCATCTAATAGAATTTACAACAAGGAGATGCCAGTCAATTCTGACATCTCCCTGCTTGTAACAGTTCAGATACCTTCACTGTTACCCCTGCTTACATTGTGCCGGCACACCAGTCCATTCCTTAGAACTCCGGAATTGTAATCTCAATTTCATGGCCTGCTTCTGCAGATTTGAAGATACCGTCCAGGATTGCCTGGTTGTAAATAATCTGTGAAGAAGGTACCGGTGCCGGTGTTCCGTTCTTTACTGCATCTAAGAAGGAACGAATCTTTAAGTCGAATAAAGACTCACTTGTCTTGATAATCGGGATTTCGGTCTCAGTCTGCTGTCCGCATACTTCATGGTACAGTTTCATTGGGCCGCCTACGGTTCCGTTCCAGCACTCAGTGGATGGAATTCTAAGTCCGCCTTCTGTACCAAGGATAATGGTATCACCAGGAGTGTCCATGTTCATAGCCCATGCGATACGGAAGTCCAAAATAATGTCGCCTTCTAAACGAACAAATGCTGCTGCGAAGTCATCTACTTCGAATTTGTCTGCATACTCCGGATGGGTCGGATAGTAATCCGGACGGATTCCGAAGAAGTTTGATTTATAACCGGATACGGTCAGTGGCTTCGGATAGCCGATTGCGTTCAGTACCATATCTAAGGAGTAGCATCCGATATCACCCAATGCTCCAAGACCTGCAGTCTTATCCTCGATAAAGGTGGTTCCAAATGGTGTCGGGATTCCGCGTCTTCTTCCGCCGCCGGTCTGGATATAATAAATTTTACCAAGAACTCCGGAATCTACGATTTTCTTGATCATCTTCATGTTCTCATCAAGTCTTGGCTGGAAACCGATAGAAAGTACTTTACCGCTTTCTTTCTCAGCTTTGATGATTTCTGCTGCTTCTTCGATCGTTACGCACATTGGTTTCTCCAACATAACGTTTACGCCTTTTTTCAGTGCATAGATTGCACACTCTGCATGGGTTCTGTTGTATGTACATACACTGACTGCATCCAGTTTCAAGGACTCGTCGTCTAACATTTCTTTGTGGCTTCCGTAGCATTTTGCTTCTACGCCATGTTTCTTAAAGAATGCCTCTGCCTTTCCCTCTACCAGATCGGCACCTGCTACGATTTCTACATCCGGCTGTTTTAAATAGCTTGCCATATGTGCGTCTGCGATCCAGCCGGTTCCGATGATACCTACACGTACTTTTTTGGAAGTATCAATCACTTTTTCTTCCGTATTCTCTTTAAAACGATCCAAAATATTTGCTGCCATTTTTCTTTTCTCCTTATTTTTTTCTTCCCGGCAGTCTGCTGCCGGGGAATTATATATTCATTTTATAGTTTCACAAGGATAGACTTTTTATCCCTATACCAGAATCTCGTTCAGGAGATACTCTGCGCTAAGTGCAGCACACTCCAGCGGAGTATAACCCATGCTCGGCATATCCTGCTCTACGATTACCCATGTTGCACCGCTTTCAGTTGCAGCTGCCACGATGGACGGGAAGTTCTGAAGACCTTTTCCTACCGGTCTGAATTCGAAGCTTCCTTCGGTCTCTTTCTTCTTGTCATCATCGATTCCGATCAGTGCATACATTTTATCAGACTTGCTTCCTGCAAAGTCTTTCAGATGTACGGTGGGGATTCTTCCGGCATATTTCTTCACATATTCTGCAGGATTCTCTCCGCCTACATTTGCCCAGCAGGTATCGATCTGCGTCTGTAAAAGTTCCGGTGATACTGCCTCATAAAGCATATCCAGGAGGTGTTTTCCATCCACTGTCTCAAACTCGAAATCATGGTTGTGATACTGCAGTACCATGCCTGCTTTTGTCACAGCTTCGCCGATTTTTTTGATGTCTGCAACACACTGTTCAAAGCTGTCCTTATCCAGTTTGTAATAAGGAACAACCACATACTGGCAGCCAAGTGCTTTGTAAGCTGCAACGGTATTTTCTGTGTCCTCTAAAAGTTCCTTTGTCGGCACATGTGCGGATAACGCTACCAATCCGATCTCCTCACACATTTTTTTCACTTCCAAGGGATCATGACCGAACAGTCCAGCAAATTCCACGCCGGAATATCCCATCTCTTTCACTTTCTTTAAAGTGCTGTACATATCTGCCTTCATGTCATCGCGAACTGAGTACAACTGTAATGCAAGTTTGTTCTTTTCCATTTTTTCTACCTTTCTTTCTTTTATTTATTTTTGTGTCTGCTCTTCTTCACATCTCATTTGCCTCTATTTACATTTTATCTTTTATGCGATATAATTCTAGCCGTAAACACACAAATTTTAGCCAAATATTGCGGTATTTTGGAGGTGACCTATGCTCTACCAAGTTGAGAACAGAAAGAGTCCTTTTACAGCCGGCTATGCTTCCGGCCTGATAGACCTTCCTCATATCCATCCACACCTGGAAATGATCTATATGCAGGAAGGTTCCAGCATCGCCACGGTGGACGACAAAAACTTTTTTATGGAAAAAGGGGATCTTTTCCTGTCCTTTCCCAACCAGATACACCACTACCATGCCCTATCCGCGGTAAAATGTCATCTGATTATTTTTGCGCCGGATCTGTTTAAGGATTTAAAGAAACGGTTCGAGACCCAGATTCCGGTCTCTCCTATTATAAAAGGCTCCCAGCTTGGAGCCGATACAAATGATGTTTTAAATAAAATATGGGAAAAAAATAATTCGGATTCCTCTTTTGACAGAATCGCTGCAAAAGGATATCTTCTGGCTTTTCTGGGAGAAATTCTGCCGCTTATGACACTGGTAAACACTCCCGTAGACCACGACAGCATGAAGCTTCTTCTTACCTACTGCTCGGAAAACTACACAGAGCCTATTACATTGGACAGTCTTTCTTCCGAGCTGCATTTGAATAAATATTATGTTTCTCATATATTTAAGGAGCGGATGCATATCGGTTTCACAGATTTCGTAAATAATCTGCGGGTAGAGCATGCCTGCAACCTGTTAGAAGAGGGTGCGAACATTACGGAAATTGCTTTTTCTTCCGGTTTTTCCTCTGTCCGCACCTTTAACCGAGTGTTTTTACAGAAAATGAATATGACGCCGCGAGACTATATTAAGGCAAAAGAAGCCTCCTTGTAGATTACATTCAGCTGCGTATCAATATTTTGGCTGAAACAGGTGCCACATTGACCCAGCCGCAGGTTACTGTCTCTAAGACTCCCGTACCTGCCAGTTCCTCATTCACGCAGACCTGCCAGGTGCCGTCCGGCAGCGCCACGGTAGTTGCCGTTTTATTCGGATTAAAAATAAGAAAGATTTCTTTTGCGGTCTCACCATTGATACCGCCCTTTATTTTCATGGCAATCACGTTTTTCTCAAGGCCTCTTACCGGCGTAACGCTTGCGGTTACCTCCTCCGGTGTTGCAAGACGCAATGCGCCGTGAGCCTTGCGAAACGCAATAAGCCCTCGGTAATACTCATATACCTTCCGATACTCCGGCTCATCTAACGTGTCCCATTTGATACTGTTAACAAAATCAGAGGATTTGAAACTGTTCTCCACAAACGCGCCTTTTTCGTCCACCTTGGTGCGAAGCATTTCCTCGCCGGCCTGCATGAGCGGAATACCCATTGCTGTGAAATAAATGGCTGCCGCCAGGTTATTCATACGGATCTGTTCTTTTCTGGAGCTTTCCGGTGCGGATAAGGCCAGCCGGTCCATCATGGTATAGTTATCATGACAGGACGCATAGTTAATACACTGGGACGGTGTGCTACACCAGTCAGGCGCCTGACCGAGGAAACACCGTTCCATCAATTGCTCCAGACCTTCTGCTCCGGAAATGTACCCTTTCCTGTCTGCATGAAATACGCTTCCTTTTAAACCATCCCGGATTGTATCGCAGAAATAGGCAAAATCCGGTGTTTTCGTGGAGTTCGGCTGCGTAGCCAGTTCCACCCTCTCTTTTGTCACTTTCGTTTCAAGTGTCCATCCCTCCCCATAGAAGATCACATTTGGATGGCTGCGGTGCACGGCTGCCACAATATCATTAACAGTCTCTGTGTCAATCAGTCCAACCAGGTCAAAACGGAATCCATCGATGTGATATTCCTCTGCCCAGTAGACCACGGAATCCAAGATATATTTATGCACCATGGAGCGCTCAGAAGCAGTAT
>JAGASC010000193.1 GCA_017621905.1 Roseburia sp. | reverse complement strand
GTGATTGCGACCTATGCAGGATCTGTTGCGGTAGAGTGTTTCGGCATCGTTGGTATGGCGGCTGTCAATATGAAGGACGGCCTTGTAAGATTATTGAAGAGAGATTATCTGACTCATGGAATAAATGTGCAGATTGATGCGGACAATAAAATTATCATTGATTTTCACGTAATCGTATCCTACGGTGTAAGCATCGTCACTGTTACGGATAACCTGATCGAGACGGTAAAGTATAAAGTGGAAGAATTTACCGGAATGGAAATCGGCAAAATTAACATTTACGTCGAAGGCGTACGTGTGATTGATTAAGGAGGACTTTTGAGGTGGAAATCACTACGATAAATGCGGAGGCTCTCGCAAAGGCGTTTTTAGCGGGGGCAAAAAACTTAGAGGCAAAAAAAGAGTGGATCAATGAACTGAATGTATTCCCGGTTCCCGATGGGGACACCGGCACCAATATGTCCATGACAATCATGTCTGCGGCGAAAGAAGTAACAGCATTATCCGACCCTGATATGAAAGCTTTGGCAAAGGCAATTTCTTCCGGTTCCCTGCGCGGTGCAAGAGGTAACTCCGGTGTTATCCTTTCCCAGCTGTTCCGTGGTTTTTGCAAGGTAATTGCTGAGTATGATGAGATTGATGTGCAGATACTGTCGGATGCCTTGCAGAAGGCTGTAGAGACAGCTTATAAGGCTGTTATGAAGCCGAAGGAAGGCACCATTCTCACGGTTGCAAAGGGAATGGCCAATCGTGCGGCAGAGCTCTGTGATGAGACAGAGGACTTGATTGTATTTTGTGAGGATGTGATTAAAGAGGGAGACCATGTTCTTTCCAAGACACCGGATATGCTTCCTGTATTAAAACAGGCTGGTGTAGTAGATTCCGGCGGACAGGGCCTGATGCAGGTCATGAAGGGGGCATTGGATTCCTTAAAAGGCAAGGAAATTGATTACACCATCGAGATTTCCAAACCCTCAGGCATGGAAGAAGGCAGCGCTTCCTACAATATTGACGCCCAGGCGGAGCAGGAAATCAATTTTGCTTACTGTACACAATTCCTGATTATGTTAGAGAAACCAATTACCACCCGGCAGGAAAATGAATTCAAAGAATATTTGGAAACCATAGGTGACTCCATCGTAGTGGTTGCAGATGACGAAATCGTGAAGGTACATGTACATACCAACGATCCGGGTCTTGCAATGCAAAAGGGTCTTACGTATGGTGGCCTTACCACAATTATCATTGAAAATATGAAGTTAGAGCGGGACGAGAAAATTTCTGCTCTCAAGGAAAAAGAAATGCAGTCCGCAGGCGTTCCGGTAACAGCAGAAAAAGAAGAAACTCCCGCAGAGCCTCCAAAGGACATGGGCTTTATCTCTGTCAGCATCGGAGAGGGAATCAATGAAATCTTCAAAGGACTTGGCGTAGATTATATTATCGAAGGTGGACAGACCATGAACCCCAGCACGGAGGATATGTTAAATGCCATCGAGCGGGTAAATGCAAAGACAATTTTCATTCTTCCGAACAATAAAAATATTGTTCTGGCTGCAAACCAGGCTGCCTCCCTGACAGAGGATAAAAATGTTGTTGTTATCCCGACAAAGACGATTCCACAGGGAATCACAGCACTGATCAACTACATTCCGGACAGCACACCGGAGGAGAATGAGGAACGTATGAATTCCGAAATCGGTGTCGTTAAGACCGGACAGGTAACTTATGCGGTGCGTGATACAGTGATTGACGATAAGGAGATCAAACAGGATGACTATATGGGAATCGGAGACCACGGCATCCTTTCCGTTGGGCAGGAATTAGAGCCTACGGTACTTGACATGATCGGACAGTTGATTGATGAGGATTCTGCGATTGTAAGTATCTATTATGGCGAAGATATAAAAGAGGAAGATGCCGCAGCAATCGGGGAGCAGGTGGAGGAGCAGTTCCCTGAGGTTGAAGTGGAAATCCATTACGGCGGACAGCCAATTTATTATTATGTAGTATCTGTAGAGTAAGAAGTTAGCTTAGCGTACACCCAAAAAGTAAGTGACGAATCAAAATGAAAAAGTGCAGCTGCGAATTTAAGATTTGTATCTCAATGTTAAGACAAATTGCGGTTCGCATGCAGCGAGCGCTTCAGCATTGGAGGTAAGATATATGAACCGTGATTCATCTATTACAGAAATCAAAGGAATTGGCGCGAAAACAGAAGAATTATTTCATAAATTAGGAGTATACACCGTCGGTGATATACTCCTTCATTATCCACGCACCTATATCCAGTACCCGGCGGCAAAACACGTGGATGAAGTTACGGAGGGAGAAACCGCGGCAGTTTTTGGACGCATTCTAAAAACTCCTGTGGTACGCCGGACGAAAAGTATGCCCGTAACCGTAACCTCCATCGGAGCAATGGATGTGGAACTGGAACTGGTCTGGTTTCGTATGCCATATATCAAAAACAATTTAAAACCGGGAAATACATACATTTTTTACGGAAAAGTGGACAGAAAAAACGGCAGACTCGTCATGGAGCAGCCCGTCATCTATTCCCAGGAGCAATATGCATCCATGGAGCATGTTTTTCTGCCGGTCTACGGATTGACCGGCGGTATTTCCAATAACCAGGTGATGAAGACGGTGCGTGCCGTGCTTTCGGAGGATAACCTGTTTCGTGATTATTTGCCGCTTAAGATACGGGAAAAATATCAGCTCTGTGAATATAATTATGCCATGAAGCAAATTCATTTTCCAGATGATATGGATACGCTGATTATTGCAAGAAAACGTCTGGTGTTCGATGAATTTTTCCTGTTTATTTTAAGCATGCAGTATCACAAAGAAAAACGGGTAAAGGAACCCAATGAATTCGAATTTTTACAAGATGACTTTACCGACGGATTAATTGTGAAGCTGCCTTATCAGTTGACCGGAGCACAAAGAAAAGCTCTTGCCGACGTGAAAAGTGATATGCGAAGTCCCTATGTCATGCAGCGGCTCGTGCAGGGCGATGTAGGTTCCGGAAAGACAATCATTGCTTTTCTCGCAATGGCGGATGCGGCTCATAACGGATACCAGTCTGCCATTATGGCTCCGACAGAAGTATTGGCGAGACAGCATTATGCCACGTTTACAAAGTTATGTGAGGAATTTGGCTTAAGAATTCCCGTGGTACTTTTAACAGGTTCTATGACAGCCCGGCAAAAACGAATGTCTTATGAAGCATTGCAGTTGTATCCCAATGCGATGATAATAGGAACCCATGCACTGATTCAGGAAAAGGCAATATATGACAATCTTGCGCTGGTAATTACCGATGAGCAGCATCGGTTTGGTGTGCGGCAGAGAGAAGTATTTGCGGAAAAGGGAAGTAATCCTCATATCCTTGTCATGAGCGCTACACCAATTCCCCGGACGCTGGCCATTATTCTCTATGGAGACCTGGATATTTCGGTGGTGGATGAGGTTCCAGCCAGGCGTCTGTCAATTAAGAACTGTGTGGTGGATACCCGGTATCGCCCGAAGGCCTATGCCTTTATTGAAAATGAAGTACGTGCGGGGCATCAGGCCTATGTGATTTGCCCTCTTGTAGAAGAGACGGAAAACCTTGATCTGGAAAATGTAACTGACTATGTAAAAAAACTGCGCGGCATTTTCCCGGAGGAAATACAGCTTGGTCTGCTGCACGGACAGATGAAGCCTGACCAGAAAAATAAGGTCATGGAAGCCTTTTTGAAAAATGAGGTACAGGTATTAGTCTCTACAACTGTTGTGGAGGTGGGGGTCAATGTGCCCAATGCCACGGTGATGATGATTGAGAATGCGGAGCGTTTTGGTCTTGCACAGCTGCATCAGCTGAGAGGTCGTGTTGGCCGAGGAGATGCCCAGTCCTATTGCATTATGCTGAATTGCTCCCAGGGACAGACCGCGAAAAAACGTCTGGATATTTTAAATAAATCCAATGACGGGTTCGAGATTGCCAGTGCGGATTTAAAGCTTCGTGGTCCGGGGGATTTCTTTGGAATCCGCCAGTCGGGAGAACTGCAATTTGCCCTAGGGGATATCTACCAGGATGCCATGGTATTACAGCATGCCTCAGAAGCGGTGGGAAGCCTGCTGCAGGAGGATCCGGATCTGGAACAGGAAGAGCACGACGGATTATGCCGCTATATGGAGGAATTCTTAAAGAACGAGAGAAATCAGATGAATTTATAAGGCAAAGTTATCACCAAATTATATTGCATGTAGAACTTGCATATTATATAGTAATTCGATACAATCTTTAAGGAAATGATATAACAACTAGGACAGGAGAGCTGAAAAATGAAGAAAACACATAAGATACGAACGGAACAGCAGGAAAATGTAAAGAACAGCGTAGGACGTCTGGTTTTTGCAGGAATTTGTATTTTATTGCAGATTTCTTGGTTTTTGTTACTAGGTATGAAATTGTATGAATATTCTACTGTGATTTCAATCTTTAGTTCTATTTTAGCATTATCCTTATCTCTCAGGATTTACAGCAGGCATGGAAATGCGGCCTTTAAAATGACATGGATTGTTGTTCTTTTGGCATTTCCCGTACTGGGATTGTGTCTGTATACGCTCTTTGGTCACAAGGAAGCAACCATGAAGGTACGCAAACGATTTGAGGAAGTAGATAAAGAACTGCTGCCTCTTATGCCGCAGGATGAAGCGGTGCTTTCGGAACTGGAAAGCCGGGACTTTGCTGTGGCGAATCAGTGTCGCTATATCAAAAATTATGGCGGTTATCCGGTTTATACCAATACAGATGTGGAATTTTATGCGGAGGCTTCCGATGGTTTTGATGCCCAGCTTGCGGCGTTGGAGACAGCGGAAAAGTTTATTTTTATGGAGTATCATGCTTTTGAGGAGGCCGCGTCTTTCGCCCGGCTTAAGGATGTGCTGGCAAGGAAGGCTGCCCAGGGCGTGGAGGTGCGTATGCTCTATGATGATGTGGGCAGCATTGGATTTATAGATAAAAGCTTTATCAATCGTATGGCAGAAATCGGAGTGGAATGCAGGGACTTTAATCCAGTGGTTCCGATACTCAATGTATTCATGAACAACAGGGATCACAGAAAAATTACAGTGATTGATGGAAAAGTTGGTTTTACCGGCGGATATAATATGGCGGATGAGTATTTTAATATTACCCATCCCTATGGTGTATGGAAGGATACCGGAGTCAAGCTGACCGGAGATGCAGTAAAAAGTCTTACGGTAACGTTTTTGGAAATGTGGAATGCAATGAAGAAAACGGATACAGATTACGAAAAATATCTTCCCGAAATAGAATATACTGCTGTCCAAAAAGGATATGTGCAGCCTTATGCGGACAGTCCCTTAGACGATGAATGTGTCGGCGAGAACGTGTATTTAAATCTGATCAAACACGCAAAGCATCGCCTGTATGTGACGACTCCTTACCTGATTATCAGTGATGAGATGTCAAGAGAGTTGGGGTTGGCGGCAAAACGTGGCGTGGATGTACGTGTATTTACGCCGGGAATCCCGGATAAAAAAATTATTTTTAAAGTCACTCGTTCTTACTATGCAGGTCTGGTGCGTCAGGGTGTCAGAATTTATGAATACACGCCGGGATTCCTTCATGCAAAACAGATGCTCTGTGATGAGGAATGCGCTACAGTAGGAACCATCAATCTGGATTACCGGAGCTTGTATCACCATTTTGAGAATGGCGTGTATCTGTATCAATATGACGCAATAAAGGATATTGCGAAGGATTTTGACAATCTTCTGTCAGTGGCTGATGAAGTGACAGAATACTACAAGAGTGGACGACCGGCGGTATTGCGAGGCGCGCAGTGCGTGCTGCGGTTATTCTCTCCATTGCTATAAGAGAACAAAAGTGTTATTGAATAGAAAAAGCCCGTCACTCACAAATTCTTGTGAGCGGCGGACTTTTTCATTACTTTTTGTAACTGTTCAATTCTTTCAGTTACGATTTTTTCTTTTGCGCTTTCGGGTTCTGACCGGAATTTATGCAGCCATTTTCATTGCGTCTGCTTTATTTCTCGCCTGCCATCTGTCTTTCCTGCGCTTCAATCATTTTCTTTACCATATACCCACCAACGGAACCATTCTGTCTGGAAGTTAAATCTCCGTTGTATCCGTCCGATAAAGGAACGCCAAGCTCGCTGGCTACCTCGTACTTAAAACGATCTAATGCACTTTTGGCCTCCGGAACTGCTGCTCTGTTAGATGAACGACCTGACATAGATTTTTTCCTCCTTCTGTACGTTAAAGCTACTGGTTAGTTTCATTCGTTTTTTATGGTAGTTTTTACTCTGAACAAGTGGCCTGCAAAGAAGTGTTTTCTTTGAATTTTATTCTTTGAATTTCATCCATCGAAATTTGCCTTTTAGGCGTTTCTTTTGCTCTGGCTTTTTGTTCAAGGATAGTATGTGCGCTTTTTCGTGGGATAAACAGGAAGTTTTTGTAAAAAAATAGCGTACTTTCTATTGTTTGTTATTCGATTAGCGTCAAATCCGAGATGTCCGGCTGAATGGTCAGCGAATAATTTGTATAATAGACAACAAATCCCGGTGCGCTGCCGTTTGGCTTTTTGATGTTTTTTTTCTGGAGATAGTCAATTTCAATTTTATCGCTGTCCCGTCCGCTGGAGTAGTAGCCTGCCAGTTTTCCGGCTTCTTCAAACACACGGTCCGGCAATTCCTCATTATTCGCCTTCACGATGACATGGGAACCCGGCATGCCTTTCGCATGAAACCACCAGTCGTTTCCGGTGGCAGCTTTGAAGGTCAGTTCTTCATTCTGATAGTTATTTTTTCCAACATATATGTG
>JAGASC010000192.1 GCA_017621905.1 Roseburia sp. | reverse complement strand
CAAGAGCAAATATTGCTTATGACACAATCAAAGAATCTATTGAAAGTGGACGGATCCCGCAGGGGAAGCAATTAGTGGAGAGCGAGCTGTGTACTATACTCAATATGAGCAGAACACCTATTCGTGAAGCGCTGAATCGTCTTCATGCTGAGGGGTATCTAAAATATACTCCTGGTCGCGGATTTTCTACTGTTGTTTATAGTGTAGAAGAAATCGAGCAGATTTACGAAATGACGGAAGCGGTTGAAGGGATGTTAGCATATCTGCTTGCAAAAGATCATGGCGATTTGACGAAACTAAGAAAAACCGTTGAAGATATGGAAGCAGCTCTAAAAAAGGAAGATTGGGATTCATGGGTTAATGCTGATACCGGATTTCATATTGAAATGTATGCGATGTGCAAAAATGTGTATCTTACCCGCGACCTTGAAATACTGAATCGGCCAGCACATCAGATTCGCATGATGATTACCAGATTTTACGTCGATAAAAGTGTGTCTACTAAAGCACATCGAAGCGTCTTTGATGCAATCGCGTGTGGTAATGCCGATCTTGCACGAACAGAGGCACAGAAGCACTTCTCTTGGATTAGAGAACGTGTAATCGAGTGCCTCCAGTCGTTCGAGATATTATAACAAAAAATGAGGAGAAAGGAGGAAACAGTATGCCAGTAATTGACTGCACTAACATCGAGGGAGTCATCATTCCAAGGCCTTTTGAACGGTTGGTAAAGGTAATTGTGGACTGCGATACAGATCCGGTTGTACGGGATATCAGCATCACGATGGGAATCCTAGCACCAAAGAGCCAAAATGATTTGCATTGTCATGAAGGTATCGAGCTTTTGTATATCACCACAGGCCGAGGAAAAGCAGTGATTGGCGACGAGGTGTTTGAGATTAAAGACAACCATTTGATTATTGCTCCACCTGGTGTGATGCACCAGCAGATTAACGAGAGCAATGAGACGATGCGTATGTTTGCAATCTGGACGCCCGCTGTCAGTGGCAAAGATGTGCTGGAGCGCGCAATTGAAGCAGCAAAGTCGGATTAAACTTTTTTTGCCCCAAATTGTATACAAAATCGTATTTTCTAACACTTATGAGATACGGAGGAAAGAAAAATGAAAAGAATTATAGCGTTGTTACTCATGTTCACACTGGTTCTGACTGTATTCACTAGCTGTGGTTCTGACAAGGCAGCGACAAACGATAGTTCGGTCCCTGCTGATGATACGGTATATACCTTGAAATTGGGTTCGAATACAGCTGCAAGCAATCCCGAGAACATCTATGCATATAAGCTGTCCGAGCTTGTGAACGAAGCAACGGATGGTCACGTTGTTATTCAGGTATATGATAGCGCTCAGTTGGGTGACCATCTGGAAAGATTAGAGGGTCTTCGGATGGGTACTGTCGACATGACGTTGACTTCCATTGGCTATCTCGGGGGTTATGACCCTGTGTTCAACATTTTTGAAATGCCGTATTTGTTTGTAAGCGATGAGCATCAACATGCTGTTTATAACAGCGAAGTCAGAGATATGCTGGCTGCGGATGCTAAAGAGTATGGGTTTATCCTAGTTGATTGTCTGGAGCAGGGAGCTCGTCACATCACCAATAGTGTTCGCCCTATCTATACTCCGGATGACTTGGCTGGCCTGAAGTTGCGTGTCCCTGACACGACCAGCAGCATCGATGCGCTGTCCGCAATGGGCGCAACGCCCACACCTTTGGCGTTCTCTGAGCTTTATCTGGCACTTCAGCAGCAGACGGTCGATGGACAGGAAAATCCTCTTGCCACCGCTTTCTCTTCTAAATTCCAGGAAGTTCAGAAATACCTCTCGCTGACAGGCCATCAGAGAATTGAGCAGATTTTAGTTTGCTCTCAAAGCGCTTGGGATAAATTGCCGGAAGAATATCGTGCGGTGATCGATGCGTGTAAGGAAGAGGCCAATGCATACATGCGCGAAGTGATCAAGGCGGAAGAGAGCAACATTATTCAAGGCTTTAAGGATGCCGGCGTGGAAGTTAACGAGGTGGATGTAAATCTGTTTGTTACAAAGGTCAACGAGTCTGGCCTGCGTGAGAAATATGTCCAGCAGTATGGCGAAAAAGCACAGGCATATTTTGAAGCCATCGACGCACTGAAGTAATCATTTCAAGGAATAATCTGCTGGTTTATTAAATAATGAAAGGAAGTTGTTTTATGAAGATTGCAAGAGGCTGGGAAGAAGAGGGCGTAACTATTCCAGCACCGTATAACAGAACAATTAAAGTTTTGTTTGCACCGGATCGGCAAGATGTCAAAGAGATTACCTTCAGTTATGCACTGATCCATTCGCAGTCCAGCACGGATATGCATATCCATGATAGACCCGAATTGATTATTATCGTCAGCGGAAGGGGAAAGTGTCGGACCGAGCATGGCGAAGTGGATGTAGAGCCGGATACTGTGATCTGGTGTGAAGCAGGAGAAAAGCATCAGATGGTCAACACGGGTTATGAAACACTGAAGCTTGCCACGGTGTTTCTGCCTGCTTATACTGCAGCCGAGAATTACGCTCGTTGTATGGAAGCTGCGAAAGCAGTTGCCGAAGCGCAAAAGTAAGTTATGGAAAAACGCCAACTCTTTGAAATGATTGCGGTTGGCACAAACATTGCAATGGGATATCCGCTCGCGGATTCCCTTGCAATGCTTGCCAATATGGGCGTAAAGCATGTAGAGCTTTCGTCTATTGCAGGCATGTGCGAACACGTAGATCCAAATTTGATAAATGAAGAATATGCGGCATGGGTTAGCCAATTGCTGCAGGAAAACCATCTTTCCTGCAATGCGGTAGCAGGTCATGTGGATCTCACAGAAGAGGATCAGCTCCGGGATTTTTTGAAAAAAATAGAATTCACCGGTAGAATTGGAGCAAAATATATCAATACCAATTCTGGTCCTTTGCTGAGACTAGACACCTTCCACCAAAATATGCGGAAGGTGATTGCACAAGCGGAGAAGTGGAATGTGACCGTTTGTTTGGAGTCGCACGGTGACATCATAGGATCGGCTCAAGATAGTGTTTCTTATATTGAGGAGTTCCATCATCCTTTGGTCCGCATGAACTATGATACTGGAAATACCTACTTCTACGAAAAAGGAATGATCGATATCGCGGAGGATTTAGCCTATAGTAGGGACGTAATCTCTTATATGCATATCAAAGACCTACGCATAGAGGGGGAGAAGGTAACTTATACGGCTATCGGAAATGGAAATTTGGACTTCAGGAAGATTTTTCGACAATTACATAATATGGGTAAATGTATACCAGCTTCTTTGGAGATCCCCGTTTTTGTGTCTGGAACGTTACAAGGTATTGGCCCCCAAAATCCTCCTATATCGAAAGAAGAGATTGAACGTACAATTCGGCAGTCTTTTGCCTTTGTAGAGGAAACGATTCTGTCGATTTAAAAACACTATTCCGAAAAAGGGCTTGGAAAATAAGACCCCCAAAAGAAGCCAAATGAAGATAGGTTTAAAATCAAAGGATCTGGTAGAGTAGTAACCAAACAGCCTTTTCGATATAGGGAAAAGACCACCTCTGCTATAGGAACCTCGCGGTGAGCTGACGAACCGTTTGCTCTTGCAGATTTTTATTTGAAGTAACAGGTAGGGACCGGACGCTTATTGAAAGATTGAAGTAGTCTGACTTTCCTATGACTAGATTACAGGTTTTTTGCTATACTCATTTGTGCTTGAAGAGCGTCCGGCACAAATACATATACAGTCCAGCAAAAGACTGGGTCCACTTACGTCCTCGGTCTCTGCAATGTGCTTCTTCCTCAAGCATAATTGCGCATATTTCAATTGACTGCGTTAGAGGCTCTCGTGCTGCATCTCCTTTGGCACCTTGGAGCGCAGCGGAAAGGAATGGTCATACATATGGATAAAAGAAATGCTGGCAAAGAACAGTTCATTCTGTGGAAAGCATCAGACACTGTGCTTAATGTTTCCACAGTAATCGGATTAGCAATTATTTTAATATTGATGACACTTCAAATTGTCATGCGGTATGTATTTAACAATCCGCTAAAATGGACCGACGAGTTGTCTCGGATGAGCATGGTTTGGATGACCTTTCTAGGCTCTGTTGTTGCGTTCCGGGAAAAAGCACATATTTGTGTGGATTTGATTACATCCCATTTTCCTCGAAGACTGAATCGAATTGTTGCCTTGATGACAGACCTGATTTGCATCGGTTTTCTCTGCGTTCTGATAGTTATGGGAATTAAATACGTCCAGATGAATATTAATACCGTATCTCTGGTTACCGGGATCAGCAAGGGTCGCACATACATGATCATTCCGATTTCGTCAGCATGGATGATTATATATATTGTACGCAATATGGTGGAGCGTTACAAAGGAGATAAGTAATGGAGATTTTATGGATTTTAGTACTGATGTTGGTACTGATTCTGATCGGTGTCCCGGTGTTTATCTCTCTGGGTGTTTCGTCTGTGATTGCATTGCTTCTGCAGGATACTTCCCTTATGCTAATTGCCCAAAGA
This sequence comes from Roseburia sp., assembly GCA_017621905.1. Lineage (GTDB taxonomy): Bacteria > Bacillota > Clostridia > Lachnospirales > Lachnospiraceae > Roseburia. Next base: position 6,662 of record JAGASC010000192.1, on the reverse strand, counting down.
ATGTATACATCCATTGATGTGTACAATTTGTTGGCGATCCCGCTGTTTATTTTTGTAGGCGAAGCAATGAATACTGGTGGCGTAACGGAGAGATTGTTTGGCTTTTGCCGGATGATGTTGCGTCATGTGAAAGGTAGCCTTGGACATGTCAATGTAGTTGCAAGTGTTATTTTTGCGGGCATGTCCGGAGCAGCCGTAGCAGATGCTGCTGGCCTTGGCGCGGTAGAAATTAACGCGATGCGGAAGGCTGGTTTTGATGCGGATTTTTCCGCATCAATCACAGCTGCGTCTTCCACGATTGGTCCGATTATCCCACCAAGCATTCCACTGGTTTTATATGCTGTAATTGCAGAACAATCTGTCGGCAAACTGTTTATCGGAGGGATGATCCCTGGCTTGCTAATGGCAGGTACACTGTGCGTGATGGTATATATAATTTCTGCGAAGCGGAATTATCCGGTGGAACCAAAAGCGACTTTTCGCGAGCGCTGGGTAGGATTTAAACGGGCGTTTCCGTCATTGCTGACCCCAATTATTCTTCTTGTTGGGATTTTTGGAGGTGTTGTCTCTACTACCGAAGCCGCTGCCATTGCAGCCTTATACTCACTGTTTCTTGGGTTCGTGATTCATAAAGAATTAAACTTAAAAACTCTTTATATTATCATGAAAAAAACAGTTATTAGCTCTATCACAGTACTGATTATCATCGGCAGTGCTTCCGTTATGACTTGGTTGGTAGTTTCCTCTGGTGCTCCAGCAGCTTTTGCTGAATTTCTGACTGGCTTGACATCCAATCGTATTTTCCTGATGCTGTTAATTAATTTAATATTGCTGATTATGGGGTGTTTCTTAGAGGCAACTTCTATCATTACAATTATGGTTCCCATGCTTCTTCCAATCGCCCAGGCTATAGGAATGGATTTAGTAGCATTTGGTGTTATTGTTGTGTTAAATGCTATGATTGGCCTGATTACTCCTCCTGTGGGTCTGTGCTTATACGTCAGTGCCGGGATTGCGGAACTTCCTATGTCTAAAGTCATCAAACCGGTATTGCTGTTTATGATTCCATTGGTGGTAGTGCTTTTGACAATTAGCATTTTTCCGCAGATAGTCACATTCCTTCCGAACCTACTGATCAAATAAGGAGGTTCATACACAACATGAAATATGGTGTTTCTCCGGCATTTTTGCTATCGCTTTTTGGCGAACAATTCACTCCCAAAGACGTTGTATCAGCGATTTCTTTGATTCGTCAATTGGGGTTTGACTGTTTTCAAAGTGAAATTGTATTTGCGGATAAGATTACTCTCTGGGAAAATGGTGGAGCTAAAGCTGTATCGCAAACAGCAGAAGAAAACGAGCTGACAATGAGTCAGCTCGTGGCACATTTTATGATGGAAGCCTTTAAAGACAGAGAGTCTCTTTTTTCTGACGAGGGTGTCTCAGAAATAACAAGGGTTTTCCAAATTGCCGACATGATGCGGTTCCAGGGGCAGGTGACCATTCCAATGGGCCCATTTCGAGCTATTGAATGCCTGAAGGAAGAAGAAAAACAGCAATGTCATGTCAGACTGGTAGAAAAAATGCGCGTCATAATGGAAATTGCATGCCACTTTGGAAATCCTGTAGCAATTGAGGTGCAGCCAAGAGCTCTGATTTCAGGTGTATCTGAAATATTAGGCTTCCTTGAAGAAGTGGGTTCAGGTTTGGGATACAACTATGACACTGGCCATGCTTGGGCAAGCGGTGCTGTTGATACAGCACAATTCCCTCTCGTGTTAACAGATAGGTTGATGGGAACACACCTTTGCGATAATGACGGTATTGTAAATTTATCACTGTGCCCGGGAGAAGGGACCATTGACTGGGCGACCGTTATGAAGAATCTAGTAGTGTCTGGTTATCAAGGAAGTATTGATCTGGAAATTTTTACTGATGCGGAACGAGTGAAAGAAAAGTATTCTGCTGGGAAAGCGTATTTAGATGGGCTTCTATCTAGTATAATGCCAAGGACATATTAAAAGTACAGATGTTGTATATAGGAATTGATTTAGGAACTTCTGCCGTTAAGCTGGTTTTAATGGATGAGCAGGGGAATGTACTTAGGAGTACTGCTCGGGTATATCCCCTGTATTTTCCAAAACCAGGATGGTCGGAGCAAGATCCGGCAGAATGGTGGGAAGCGGTAGTAAAAGCCATGCGGGAACTGACAGCAAACTGTGATAAAGAGCGCATCCGGGGAATTGGGGTATGCGGACAAATGCACGGTCTCATTGCGTTGGATAAACAAGGCCGAGTGCTGCGTCCCGCTATCCTGTGGAATGACGGAAGGACCACCCAAGAGGTAACTCTGCTTAACCAGACGATTGGAAAAGAAACCTTGCACGAGTTGACCGGTAATATCGCGTTTGCAGGTTTTACAGCACCCAAATTACTTTGGATGCGAAAGAATGAGGGACTGTTGTTCAAACGGATTGATAGGATCCTTTTGCCAAAGGATTATATTGTTCACAAACTAACGGGCGTATTTTCAACAGACGTCAGTGATGCATCAGGAACCCTTTTGTTTGATGTTAAGAATAAGTGTTGGAGCAAGGCTATGCTTGATATATGTGGCCTTCGGAAAGAGCAGATGCCTCAAATTCATGAGAGCTCAGAAATTGTAGGAACATTGTTGCCGGAAGTTGCACAGGAGCTGCAATTGCCTCAAGGAATCTTTGTGATCGCCGGCGCTGGCGATAACGCAGCCGCCGCTGTTGCAACGGGGACCGTAGGTGGAGGTAGGGCAAATCTTTCTGTCGGAACATCTGGAACTCTGTTTGTCTCCAGTGATACTTTTTGCCGAGATATAAATTATGCACTGCATTCTTTCGCTCATGCAGATGGGAAGTATCATCTTATGGGATGTATACTGAGTGCCGCAGTCTGTAACAGCTGGTGGTGTGAGAATATTTTAGGCACTACAGATTTTAAAGCAGAGCAAATTACTGTTATGGACGAGTGCCTTGGAAGAAATTCCGTGTTTTTTCTACCATATTTGATGGGTGAACGCAGTCCAATCAATGACACAGATGCTCGCGGTGTTTTCGCGGGGATGTCTTTGAACACGACGCGGGTAGATATGACCCAAGCCGTATTAGAAGGCGTTGCATTTGCCTTGAGGGATTCGTTCGAAGTTGTAAAAAAGCTGGATGTGCCTGTAACGCATATGAATCTTTGTGGTGGAGGGGCAAGAAGTCCACTTTGGCGGAAAATTATTGCGAATGTTTTTAATTGTGAGCTGGAAGTTACACAAATATCAGAGGGCCCCGCATGTGGAGGTGCTATGCTGGCTGCAGTAGGATGCGGCGAATACAGTTGTGTGGAAGAATGTACGCAACATATTGTAAAAATAACTGATGTCGTTTCTCCGGAACCAAGCATTGCAGAACGGTATGGAGAACGCTATTGGCAATTTCATAGGATTTATCCAGCATTACAAACGGTATTTCCGGGATTTAAAAATGGATAGAAGATGATGCAATCGGCGAAATAGCCGCCTTTCAGGGGGGAGACTATAATGGAGTTTTTGAAAGCGACACTTGGCATCGAACTTGGTTCGACACGTATTAAAGCAGTCTTAATTGATGAGTCTCATCAGCTTGCTGCATATGGCAGCTATATGTGGGAAAACAGTTTAAAAGATGGAATATGGACATATTCTCTAGATGAGGCTATTTCCGGTTTACAAAAATGTTATCAGGAGTTGCGCAAGGATGTTCTTCGACGGTATGGTACCGACTTGATCACTGTGGGTGCTATTGGGATTTCTGGTATGATGCACGGATATCTACCTTTTAACAGCAAAAAAGAGTTGCTGACGGATTACAGAACTTGGCGCAATACAATGACAGGTCCGGCCGCGGAAGCACTGACCGAATTGTTTTCATTTAATATTCCACAAAGATGGAGTATCGCACATCTATACCAGGCTATGTTGAATCAAGAGAGTCATGTAAAAAACATTTGCTACCTCACCACGCTTGCAGGATATATTCATTGGTGTTTAACTGGAAACTTTGTTATTGGCGTCGGGGATGCATCTGGTATGTTCCCTATTGATACAAAACTTAAGACATATGATCCTAAGATGCTGCAGCTGTTTCGTGAAAAAACCGCAAAATATCCATGGGTGTTAGAGGATATATTACCCAGGGTTTTGACTGCCGGTAAATTTGCGGGGATGCTGACTGAAGAAGGCGCAAGACTTCTTGATATTTCCGGCACACTACAGCCTGGAATCCCATTTTGTCCGCCGGAAGGCGATGCTGGTACTGGAATGATTGCATCCAATGCGGTAACGGAGAGAACGGGGAATACATCGGCAGGAACTTCTATTTTTTCCATGGTGGTCTTGGAAAAGCCGCTGGCTTATGTCTATCCGGAAATTGATGTCGTGACAACCCCAGCAGGGAAGCCCGTAGCGATGATTCATTGTAATAATTGTACGAGTGATATCAACTCGTGGGCAAAATTGTTTCGCGAATTTGGTGAATGCTTCGGTATAACACTCTCGGACAGTGAACTATATGATACGCTGTTTAAAAAAGCAATGGAGGGCAAATGTGATTGTGACGGATTGCTAAGCTACAATTATATCTCTGGAGAAGGGATCACACATTTGGATGAGGGCCGACCCATATTTCTGCGCAGACCTGATTCAGAATTTTCACTTGCAAACTTTTGGAGAACCCAATTGTATTCAGCTTTGGCAACCCTTCGGCTTGGCATGGATATGCTACAGCGAGAACGTATTCAGATTGACTGTATGTACGGTCATGGTGGATATTTTAAAACAAATGGTGTGGGACAAAAGTTACTTGCCGCAGCAATTCAAACGCCGGTTTATGTTATGGAGACTGCTGGTGAAGGTGGGCCTTGGGGCATGGCGATTTTGGCTGCATTTTTATTGCATGGAAAAGGGGATGAATCATTAGAAGACTATTTGAGCCACCATGTCTTTTGCAATGAAATAAGAATTGGTGTGGAAGCTTCTGCAGATGAGATTGCAGGGTTTAACACATTTCTTAAAAACTATATCGATGGTTTTCCTGTCGAAAAAACCGCTATAGAAACAGTTGGTGATAGGTCCGGAAGAATTCAAATACGCCTTGAAAAAAACAACTTGTGACGGAGCCAATAAATCACGCTAAGAATAAAGTGACGGTACAGCATCCATGAAATATATGGTTCATCGTAACTATTAAGTCTACCCGGTCTTAAATAGCTACAAAAGCGGCAAAGCGAAATAAGAAATAGCGCTTGATGAAATATCAGGACCGCAGGATCAGTCGAGCCGTGGTCGACTTCGCCATCATTTACGGGGCTCGACAAAAGAAGAAGGACCGTAGGTACAAGTCCAGCACATGCGGATTATTGGTCGCAGAGATATCATAGGCGCTTTGTTCAGGAACTGCGGGAGAAGGCGCAGTAGGCGTTTGTCCCACTGGCCATTCCTGCGGGTGACACCGTGTAGGTGGACTAGGGTAATGCAATTGTATATCTGGACGGAGTAAAAGCAGTGATCTGTTTTTGTGCCAGATTGTGTTACAGCGATCTTCCCACCGTTTTTGCCTACTGCAGGCAGAATGAGGAGGGCTTTTGGGATGCCTTCATCCATATGTTTTTGTACTTTGGAGGCATACAAAGGCGCGTTATCTTCAACAATGGAAAAATTGCCGTAGAGGACGGCTTTGTCGCTCATGCGAAAAAGCGGGGAAGGGTACGCGGTCCTCTCTACCCACCATGGCTCTGAGGCCGTGTACTGCAACCAGGCTTCCAGCAATGAAAGGGCCTTGTAGGGTATATGCGCCGTAATGTTTGTATCCCAATTCCAAAGACCGAGGATATGGCAGAACTGAATCAAAAGCTGCGTGAAAAGCGAGAAAAATATCTGCAGCTCCATATCCGCAGAAAAAGCGCTTCGGTTGGTAAATTGCTGGACATTGAGCTCCGTGCGCTGCAGCCGCTACCTGGATATGTATATAATGCGGCCATGCATACCTCTGGCATAGTAGATTACTTCTGTACTGTTCGCTTCGATATAAACAATGATTCCGTTTCCTGCGCGTACCGTAGGAAAGAGGTTGCTGTTACGGTAGATCTGGAGACCTTGGAAGTTTTCTACGCCGGTCAGGTAATTGCCAGTCACAGATGCTGTTTTGAACAAAAGCCATGCCGTCCCTGCGAAAATATGATATGACTTTCTTACAACTCCCCCTTGACCATTTGCCCAGGGGGAGTTTTATTGAGAGGGATGGCCATGACAAACCTCGCTTTTTATTACTTTTATGTGGATAAGGTACAATAAGTTGCGCAAATTGAAAAAAGGATAAAAAGAGATAAGTGTGACTTCGTTCTATTCGTTGGGAATAAGAGACTCATCAAAAGAGTTCCCCTCGAAAAATGGTTGGCTCAGGCATACTCAATATGACCTCGTGGACAAAGCGGCCCCAATGTTATATTATTTTTGCATTGGGGCCCTGTCAGAAAGGAGCCCACTATGGAACGAAGAAAAGACAGTAAAGGAAGAGTTTTAAAGAAAGGAGAGAGTGAGAGAAAAGACGGCAGGTACCAATACAGATATATTGATGCCTGGAAAAAACGGCAAACCGTTTACGCCT
>JAGASC010000191.1 GCA_017621905.1 Roseburia sp. | reverse complement strand
CATTGAAAGTCATCCCTGTTTCCGTCTTAAAAAGCTGCCCCAGATAGTTCGGAGAAAAGCAGATTTCCCTTGCCAGATCAGCTAAGGTCAGATTCTGGTGAAAGTTTGCATTAATATATGCCACAGCCTTCTGTATGGGGGGAGGTGCCTCGTGTATTTTTTCGTTTGTTGATTTTCTTATTGCACGAATCATAATATCCGCAATCAGATTTTTCACGATGATATCATGAAATGGCAGACCATTTTTTAACTCATCATCCATTTGTAATAGTTTCTGTACAATTTCCTCTGTTTCAGCCGGCGTAAAACGACAGCGAAATTTATTGAATTCTAAAAAGTCCGCAAGCTCCGGATGCAGAAGGCTTTTGGAAAAATGGATGCTGTAAAGTTTCATATCCGTAGTAGCGGTCAATCCGTGAAAATCATTGTAACACATCAGGTAGGCACAGTCCTTTGTGACCGTGTAGGCGGAACCGTTATAAATATGCTCGCCCCGTCCCGAGACAATAATTTCAAATTCTAAAAAGTCATGCCAGTGAATCGGAAAGATGGTGCCGGCGGGAATTTCGCGTATGATTAAGACAAAACCGGGGTCTTCCGGGATGTCGGAGGGGTAAGTCATATGGTGCTGTTTCATGATAATATGCTCCAATCGTTGATTTTCTTAATGATATCCCTTTTTTTCGGAATTAACAAGAGGGTTTTTGCTAAGTATAATGGAAATGTGGGTTACTGGCTAACGTCTGAAAAAAACGGTCAGAGATATAGATTAATGGTTAAAGAGTGACCGTGTAGCAGATTAATAATTACAGGAGATTGGAGGATGCTTTTATGGAGTGGAAATTAGCATATTCTGCGGATGAGAAATGCAGCGGCAAAGAAATTTGCTCCATTGCGGAGATCAAGGCGGCTGGCTTTGAGACGCTTCGTGCAGAGGTGCCGGGAAATTTCGAACTGGATCTGATGCGGGAAGGTAAACTGGAGGATCTGTATTTTTCAACAAATACGTTGAAAGCACAGGAACTGGAAGCTACTCATGTCTGGTATTACACCGTAGTCAATGTTGAAAAGAAGAATCAGTATCTGCGTTTCGAAGGTATTGATACGTTTGCAGATATTTATGTGAATGGAAAGCTTGTAAAATCAACAAACAATATGTATTTGCCTTATGATGTGCACGCAGACTGGGTCATTGGCGAGAATGAGGTTGTGGTACATATCAGGCCGACGATGTTAGAAGCGAGGAGCTATGTATCTCCTGCAGGATGCAATGCGCAGAAATATAATTATCCATCCTTGTATGCCCGGAAAGCGGCTCACATGTTTGGCTGGGATATTATGCCGCGTATTGTTTCTGCGGGAATTTGGAGAGATGTGATACTTTGCGATGTAAAACCGGATTGCATCAATGAGGTATATTTTGCCACAAACAAGGTGGATGTTGCCGGTGCAAAAGCAGATTTGCGTTTTTATATTAATACCAGTTTAAGCGGCCAATTTGCAAAAGATTATACGGTGAGAATTGAAGGACACTGTGGGGAAAGTTCCTTTGTAAAAGAGGAAACTCTATGGCACAATACACATGCTTTTGGTTTTTGCATTAAAAATTGTAAATTCTGGTGGCCCAAAAATGCGGGAGAGGCAAATCTCTACGATACAACAGTCACTTTGCGAAAAGGAGGTGAAGTATGTGATACCTACCGGCTTCGTGTGGGTGTAAGAACGGTGGAGCTTGACCGGACAGAGTATACCGATAAGGACGGAAATGGTGAATTCTGCTTTAAGGTGAATGGGAAAAAAATATTTGCGTTGGGGACCAACTGGGTGCCATTAGATGCCTTCCATTCAAAGGACAGGAATCGTCTGGAGCAGGCGCTGGCCATGCTTAGTGATATCGGCTGCAATATGGTGCGCTGCTGGGGCGGCAATGTGTATGAATCGGATGAATTTTTCGATTACTGCGATGCACACGGTATTATGATCTGGCAGGATTTTGCCATGGGATGCGCGGTATATCCACAGGAAAAAGATTTCATGGAACAGTTAGAACTGGAAGCCGTATATCAGATCAAACGCCTGCGAAATCACACAGCGCTTGTCTTGTGGGCAGGGGACAACGAGGACGATCTGGCCTGCTATAGTTGGAATGGATTTAAGCGCAATCCGAATCACAATATCCTGACCCGGGAGCTGCTGCCAAGACTGGTGGAAATGCATGATTATACAAGACCATTTTTGCCAAGTTCGCCTTATATGAGCGAGTCAGTATTCCAGGGAAAAGGTATTTTGCCGGAAGAACATTTGTGGGGGCCGCGCGATTACTTTAAGGGAGATTTTTATAAAAATACATTCTGCCATTTTGCCAGTGAGACAGGATACCATGGTTTTCCATCCACAGTGTCCCTGAAGAAGTTCTTAAAAGAGCCGGAGATTATCTTCAAGGAGGACGGGGGGCCAACGGATGAATATCTGGTACATTCCGCCAGCATGGAGACTTCGCCGGATGCGCCCTATGCGTATCGAACCAGACTGGCATATAACCAGGTGGTTACACTATTTGGCAAGGCAGAGGAAAATCTCGCTGATTTTATCCGGCAGAGCCAGATCTCCCAGGCTGAGGCCAAGAAGTATTTTATTGAAAAGTTCCGTATCGGAAAGTGGAAACGTACCGGAATTATTTGGTGGAATTTAGTAGACGGTTGGCCACAGGTGTCCGATGCCATTGTGGACTATTATTTTACCAAAAAGCTTGCATATCATTACATCAAACGTTCCCAGAAACCGGTATGTTTGATGTTTGACGAACCGGTGGAAAATATGATAACATTGTTTGGGGTAAATGATTTGCCGCAGGATTGCAGAATTTCTTATACCGTGAAAAAAATATTGCCGGGCGAGGAGCCTCAGGTTGTATTGAGCGGTCAGGCTGAATTGGGGGCAGACTCCTCTACAGAGATAGGGAAACTTGCAATCGGCGAAAATGAGAAAT
>JAGASC010000190.1 GCA_017621905.1 Roseburia sp. | reverse complement strand
TCAAACTCTTGATAGGCTTCCAATATATATTTACCTGTTTGATACATAAATTTTTCCAACTCTCTTTGCAGATACAAAGGCGGGTTTTCCAGACGTTTTTCTTTTTCGAAATCCCTGCGATTTCCCAGCCAGTAATTCTTCGGCCGCAGCACGGATCCCGCTTCTAAGGTAAATGGTCCTGTAAATCCCACGTCCTTTAACGCATGCATGATTTCGTCCATATTCATGGTACCCATAAACGGAATGATATGTTCGTCCCCCATGCCGCGATTATCATTAATATGGACTGCATAAAGTTCCTCTCCAATATCAAGAATTTCCTGATATTGTGACCCTTCTATATTTGCATCCCCCGTATCCCAGCAGGCATGAAATAACGGATGATTTACATACTTTACAAAACTCTTCATATCTGCCCCCGTTTTGGGATAATACCAGGGCATATTTGCGTTTGTCGTATTTTCATGCAGGACATTGACATGATTTCTCTCCATTGCCGGAATGAGCGCCCGGTAAAATTGGCGGTTTCTTTCAAACCACTCCTCTTTTGTCGCATCTTTGTCCCATCCTCCGTGAACTACCATATTCGGAATATTCAGCTCACCACATACCTCTATGGCACGAATCGTTCTTCTTACCGCAATCGTAAAAGCTTCCTCTCCCGCAAGTGCATTTGTATCCGGGCCATGTGCCTGAAGGAACTGAATCTCATGTTCTTTGGCATATTCCTTTATTTTAGAAACATTTTCCATCCAATGATCATTATCAATGAGTTCTTCCTTTTCCCTGACAGTATACAGGCTCAAATCCATATAGCGGAAACCTGCCTCGTAAACATATTGTATGCGTTCCAGATAACTGTCACAGAATCGGTCAAAATCACCTGTACTTGTTACTAATTTCATACAATCCTCCCTGTTTTCCGAAGGAAAATGCGACTGCCATTGCAGAAGCAGAGGATTTTCCTCCTACATATATCACCGGCTGACTTAACCCTCAAAAGGAAGCGGTACTTTCAGGGACTCGGTGATTTGTTCTTCGTTTAACTTTTCTGATATTACCTTTTCTATCGCATCCGCATAAATTTCAGCTGTTTCATCGCCTTCTGAAGTTAGCTGTCTCAACATATTCTTTACCCGTATCAGCTCATCCATTCCTACTTCCACACGTTCCACATGGGCTGCGACATTATCCTTAAGCGGCGGCAGAACACCTCCCAGACAGGCAAATACATTCATATCTTCCGGCAGCTTTGTGCCAAACAAAATATGAGTCATGGTTCTGCCGTAAGCTTCATCATAAGGTACAGGGTCACCGTAAGCATTCCACAGCCTGTCCGCAAAAAGCATGATAGCAGCCGGGATGGTACGGCAATAATGCTCGTGTTCCTCCCAGGCGCAGCAGCAGCCCCCCGGTAACTTTGCATGATTCTCTTTTTTTACCAGTGGACCCGTAAGATGTGACCAGCCGTTAAGCTTTTCCGCACTCATGTAATTATCGAAATCCATGTAGGTTTGCGGATAATACGAATTAATTGCGCTGAAACCATCCTCTATATATCCGTTCAGATACAGGTTATAAATTCTCTCCCTGCCAAGGTCGCTGCAAAAACGATAATAATGAATTATCATATTGCGCTCAAATTCTTTGGGCAAATGTCCCGGGTGGATATCTGCATTCCACATCATCATTACTTTTCCCAGCTTATTCACGATCCGGTTGATACGTTCTATGCCGTATAAGAACAGCTCTCTCAACGAAGTATATCCCATTCTCCGGGAAAGCTCCTGACAGTGCGGACATTTCTCCCAGTATGGTTTCCAAGGAGTCACCCGGCACATATCGTATTCATCCGCACCGATATGTATCACATCATCCGGAAAAAGTTCAGATATTTCCGTAAGAATTTTTTCTATTACCTCAAAGGTCTTTTCCTGGCCAAGACAGACATCATACATACTCTCCCCGCCATCTCCCGGACAGCCAATCCCTGATTTTTCCGCAAAATCTGTTGCATGAGAAAGAACTTCCACAAAGGGAGTAACCCTTATCCCCAAATCTGCTGCATAAGCTATCATCTCACGCACTTCATCCTTAGTGAATTTGAGATTTTCTTTCCCATAGCCGGATAACTCAGGAGCCGAGTCAAACGGTACCGTACAACCGCTATCCTCCATAAAATGAAACTGTAATACATTCATTCGGCAAAGTGCCATTTCCTGTATATATCGGCGTATTATGTTCATCGGCATCCAGACTCTTCCAGAACTTTCCAGCATCATAGCACGATACTGGGCATCCGGCCAGTCTTCTGCCACACCACAAGGCAGAACAAATCCACCGTTTTCCTGTGTGCGGATGATCTGGGCGATAATTGCGGCAGCATTTCTTGCCCCGGCATTATCACGGCAATGTATTTCTATTCCACAATCCGTAATTCTGATATAACAATATTCGTTTTCGGAAGAATATGCGTAAGATACTGTAATGACGATATTCGCATCCTCGCGCGGCACCGGTTTTATTTCTGCCTGGGGCAAAAATATTTTAAGTGACCGCATAAACAGTTCACCTTGTCCCACGGTAAATACTTTAAACATATCCAAGCGATACTCGCCTGAAAATTTCGATGCCTTTTTCAGCCGGGGACATGTATTAAAATCCATAGTATCCATTTCACTCCTTTATGCTTTATTCATAACTGTTCAGCACCCTTCCACTTCAAAACCCGCAAAGGCAAAGGGCTGCAGCTCACTTAAAACCACACGGTCTTTCTGCAATTCACCGGTACAATTAAGAAAGGTAATCTTTTTGTAGGCTTTCCCAAGTATAACCTCCGGCCTTAAAACGCTGTCCGCGCAAAAATTCCACAGGCCAACAGCAAGGGAGCCTTCACCCTCCTTGCTAAGCAGGTAAAGATCCGGATTACCAAAGCTGTAGGCCGGCAGCGGACGTCCAAAGAAAGACGCGACAGTGTCGGCAATCTGGCGGGAGCGGGTATACTGACGAAACAGCTGCTCAGGGGCGAAGTAGGCATCAAAAGTAAATACAAGGAACTTTTGTCCCTCTGCATTTTCGTAAAGATAAGAGGCAGGTATGCTCTCCCCCCTCATCACAAAAACGCTCTGAATCTGCGCCTGATCACTGAGTGTCATCTTGTAAGGTCTGGCACCGTTTGTAGGAACATACTCATCTTCCTTCAAAAAATGCTCTTCACTCACACTTATACGCTCACCAATCGCGGTGATACCCACATCAACACCGCTTTCGGTAAGAATAGCGGCTGCTCTTGCATCCAGGATAAGACCATGCTCAAGCGCTTTTGCCGGAATATACTTGACATTTTCTCCGAATGCCACACCGGCAACACCAAATCCTTCGTAAACGGTGGGAACCGAATTGGCAGCCATCATCCTTGCGGCCGGTGAGAAAAACATATCCTCTACATCAATGAATCCGGCCACCTCATCCGGAATTTTCGCGTCTTCGAACTTGCACATAGCCTCCCAGACGCGCACACCACAGGCCATTTTCCCGGAAAAATGGCGCTCGATCTGTTCATAAAGAGGTTCGTTACGCAGATGACGCTGCACATAACCTGGCTCATAATCCGCGCCGGAGATATAGTCCATGGCATATTTCAGTATACCGTCCATCCGGCCGTCGGCGCGCAGAGCAGTGTCGAAGCCCTCCAAATAGCTGGCGGGGCAGGCAAATCGCGGGCGTGGATAGGCATCCCCCTCACTAAAAATCTCAATATCGTCGTCACACCAGCTGCGCTCCATGCGTTCCAGCTCAATGACATCCTGCAGACGATTGCCCCAGCTGCGATTAGCCGCCCAATAGGGCGCACCGATCAGACGCATAAAGGGCTTGGTGTTGCCGGCAAGGATACGGCTGATTTCGACGGTACTCACGCCGTCAAAATCCCACAAAGACATGCAGGAGCAGGGACCAAAGCGGATGGCTGGGTTCACCTCGTCCAGCTTCCCGCGCATCTCCCTGGCAAACTGGCGAAAGAATTCGCCATTGGCCGAAAGCCATGCGGAACGGTATTTATTCTTCCCT
>JAGASC010000011.1 GCA_017621905.1 Roseburia sp. | reverse complement strand
TTGCTGAGTAACGGGCGAATATAGGTCCGTTTAGCTTGCGTTACTGGCTAACGGGTGAAATATGTTCCTAAAATTGCTTCGGCTATCTTTAGACCGTCCATGGCTGCTGACATGATTCCGCCTGCGTATCCGGCTCCTTCGCCGCAGGGGTAAATGCCTGCTACGTTTGATGACATAAAGGATTCGTTGCGGGTGATGCGCACCGGAGATGAGGTACGGCTCTCGACGCCGGAAAGGATTGCATCTTCGCGGTCAAAGCCTTGGATTTCTCTGGAAAAGCTGCGCATTCCGTCAATAAAAGAGTTTTCAATTGCTTCCGGGAATAATCCTCTTAAATTGCATAGTATGTGTGCTCCTTTTGTGTCGCTTTCGTATGCGCCGTAGGTGGTGGAGGTTATGTTTCTGCAGTAATCGCCGAATAGCTGCTGCGGAATTTTTCCTGTTCCGAGTTGGTAGGCTTTTTGTTCTATTTTTTCCTGAAAACGTACACCGGCAAGGGCATCCTGGCTGTCGAAGTCTTCCGGTGTTACAGAAACGATGATCGCGCTGTTGGCGTTCTTTCCATTGCGGCCGGAATAGCTCATGCCGTTTACTGCAAGACGTTGTTCTTCGGAGGAGGCGTTTACTACGTATCCGCCGGGGCACATGCAAAAGGAATATACGCCGCGGCCGTTTGGTAGGTTTGCAGTTACCTTGTAGGGGGCCGCAGGGAGTTTGTCGGCATATTTTTCTCCATATTGGACTAGGTTGATTTCTGCTTGGGGATGTTCTACACGGAAGCCCACTGCAAAGGATTTTGCTTCCATGTGGAGTTCTTTTTTCGCTGCCAGCATACGGAAGGTATCTCTGGCTGAGTGTCCGATGGCAAGGATTACATGCGAAGCCCTAAGCCACTCGTTGTGATTGAGTTCAATTTCTGTAATGTGACCGTTTTCTGTACGGTAATCAGTCATGCAGGTGTGAAAGCGAAATTCTGCGCCTGCTTCTTCCATGGAATGACGCATGTTTTGTATTACGCGGGCTAATATATCTGTTCCGATATGGGGTTTGTTTTCGTATAAAATGTGTTCCGGGGCGCCGAATTTTACGAAAGTTTCCAGGACGAAACGATTGCGGCCCACAGGATCTTTGACCAGTGTGTTTAATTTGCCATCGGAAAAGGTTCCGGCACCACCTTCGCCGAATTGGACGTTGGAGGAGGTGTCGAGTATGCCTGTCTGCCAGAAACGTGAGACGTCTGCTGTACGCTCTTCCACCGTTTTTCCGCGTTCTATGACGATGGGGCGGATTTTGCACTGTACAAAGGCATAAGCGCAGAATAATCCAGCCGGGCCTGCGCCAACGATGACAGGACGATTTCCCTCACCGGAAAAACGGGACAAATTAGATTTCGGTAGGCAATATATGGTTTCTTTTGTTAACATAACATTGTTATTGTTAACCTTTTTGACAAGTCTGTTTTCATCGGCAGTTTTCACATCCACTGAGTAAACATACATCAATTCCGGTTTCTTTCTTGCATCAATGGATTTTTTTACGATTTTATATACAAGAGGCTGTGTGGCCTCTAATTTTAACATTTTTCTGATTTTTTGTTCCAGCTGCTCTTTCGTGTGTGAAATTGGCAGTTTGATCTGGTTGACACGTATCATGTCTTTTCTCCTTTTCGGATTTTCTATGTCTGTCTATTGCTGTCTAACAGTTCTTTGCCCGTTCTGCTGCATGAGTTCCCGCTACATAACCGCTGGACCATGCCCACTGCAGATTATAGCCGCCGCAGGTACCGTCAATATCTACCACTTCCCCGGCGAAATAGACGCCATGTACAAATTTTGATTCCATGGTCTGTGCATTAATTTCTGATGTATCCACGCCTCCGGCACACACCTGGGCCTGATCGAAGGATTTACTGCCTGTGATGTCCACACGAAACGCTTTCACCGTTTCACAAAGCTGCTGCAATTGGGTTTTCTTAATTTTTTTTGCAGGAAGCCGCAGGTCGATTCCGGATTCTTTTAACAGGACATCAATCAATTTTTTGTTGAACAGGCCGACTAATGCTTCGCTGGTTGTCTTTTCATGCGCTTGTACACCAAAACGTTCTGTCAAAAGTGCAAGCAGCGCAGGATGCTCCAGACGGGGCATAAAATCAATACTGGCATATACTTTTTTCCCTTCATGCAATGCCCGTGTGGCATATCTGCTGATCTGAAATACCGGGATGCCGGAAATACCGTAATCTGTCAGCTGCAGTTCTCCCTGTTCTGTACATATCAATTTATAGTTCTGTTCTTTTTCCTGTGTTTTACCTTTGAAACTCTCTTTCTCTGAAATATTGCAATTAAAATCATAACTCTTTGGTGACCGCATTTGCAGCGTTTCTACATATAATTCAATAGAAGCTTCTGCACGTATTCCTGCAAGTGCTTTAAAAAATGACTGTCTGCCCTGCAAGCCAACCAAGGCCGGTACAATATCTATAAAATGATGCCCAAACTTTTCAATATATGGGAATGCGCTTCCGTCACTTCCTGTCTTCGGGGATGCCAGAAGCCCCGGGGTAAAAATAATATTTTTCGCCAAAAATGAATCCTTATTTGTGCTGATTTTATAACTGCCGTTCTGCCTTTTTATATTTTTTATTTCGCAGGACGTTTCAATATCCACTTTTTGATAGTCTGCCTCCATCCGCAGAACATCCAGCACAGAAGCCGCCTGCTCGCTGGAGGGATAATAATAGCCGTTTCGACACTTAGGATAGATTCCAATCTGCTGAAAGAATGCCAGCGTGTCCTCTAAGCCAAACTGCTGAAATACGGGCATGACAAAAGCAGGGTTTTCGCCCCGGTAAAAGGGGGTACCCTGCAATGCGTTCGTATAATTGCATTTTCCATTTCCGGTGGCAAGAATCTTCTTTCCGACCCGGTCCATGTGTTCTATAATTAAGGTTTTTGCTCCGGCTCTGGCCGCGGTGATGGCTGCCATAAGTCCGGCAGCTCCGCCGCCGATGACCGCAACGTCTGTCTGTATCATAATTTCACCCGTTATAATATCCTGAATAGTTACACTATTTCTATAACAGAGATATTTTAACATACCCTTCCACAAGATTCAATGAAATCTCGATATGAAAATTATGTTTGTCCGCAGTGAAGTACGTGGCGTGGGTGCAAAAAGGTAATTGACAACGTGCAAAAGGTTCTGCCGCATGAATTTAATGCAACAGAACCCTTCACAGTTACTGATTTTTTTCAATGGCAGCTATTTGACTATTAATTTCTCTTATGATGTTAATGTCAAATTTTTCTTTTCTCTCATAAGTATACAGACCATTAATTTCCTGCTCGATATCATAAAGCTGCGTATAGCAGAATCCAAAAATATCCTCATTATTTAACATTGCTTCGGTAAGCCCCTTGTAACGCGCGAAAAATTCTTCCTCTGTCTGAGGTGCCTGTCCGTAGCCCCAGCCTTCCGTCGCGTTCTTGACCCATCGGATTCCGCCGTATTCACTGATAAAAATCGGCTCGCCATGGTAGGACTGACCAAAAAATGGTGGAATACCGTCTCCATGCCGGATACCTTTGGTCAGGACTTCTGAATCAGCCTCCAACACTTCTCCATTCTCCTTCATGGCACGTGTAAATTCGTCCCAACGGTTTTTAAATGACTCTGTGTTCTGGTCATAATCATGGATATCGTATATTTCCGTAACCACATGGTGATTACCGCTGGTATCCACACAGGGTCTGGTAGAATCCAGCTGTTTCGTAAATTTATAGATGCTGCTGATCAGTGCATTGTTTTCTTTGTTTTCAAAATATCCCCAGGTTTCATTGAATGGACACCAGCCAATGATGGAAGGATGATTGAAATCCCGTTCCACGGCCTCCTGCCATTCTGCCATGTAAATTTCAGTGGCATTGGGCTGCGCGTGTGCCAGTCCCCAGTTTGGATATTCTCCCCACACAAGATATCCAAGTCTGTCACAGTGATACAGAAATCTTGCTTCAAATACTTTCTGGTGAAGTCTCGCACCGTTAAAGCCTGCCGCAAAAGAAAGCTCAATGTCATGAATCAAATCTTCATCCGTTGGAGCAGTGTAAATTCCATCCGGATAGAATCCCTGGTCTAAGACGGTACGCTGAAATAACGGTTTTCCATTCAGCATATATTTTCTTCCCTCAAAACCAGTGGTGCGCATACCAAAATAGCTTTTTACCG
Organism: Roseburia sp.; assembly: GCA_017621905.1. GTDB lineage: Bacteria > Bacillota > Clostridia > Lachnospirales > Lachnospiraceae > Roseburia. Next base: position 1,452 of record JAGASC010000011.1, on the reverse strand, counting down.
AATCTTCGCCGTAGGTAAAAGAAAGGTCATACAGACCGCCCTTTCCGGCTTCCCAGAGATGGACCTCTGAAAATTCAAGTTGTGTGCTGAAATATCCGCCCTTGGATGTAATGGATTTTGTCGCAACGGTTTCTCCCTGCCATTTTGCGGTAAGCGTAAGGGTTCCGGCGCCTTCTGTGAAACCGGTTACGGTAAGAGATGCGTTTTCCGGATCCGGATAATATTTTGCAGATTTAACATAGGTAAGCGGAACAAATTCAAGCCAGACCGTCTGCCAGATACCTGTGGTCCGGGTATAGTCACAGCCTGCGGATGCATATTTTCCGGACTGTTTTCCCCTTGGCTGCAGTCCGCTTCTCACATCGTCTTTTACGGCAACAAAGATACTGTTTTCTCCTTTTTTTATGTAAGATGTAATATCAAATGAGAAGGAGGTATATCCGCCTTTGTGACAGCCTACGTGTTTGCCGTTTACATATACATTGGCAAGATAATCCACTGCGCCAAAATGAAGGAAGGTCCTTCCGCTCAGTTCCTTCTCTGTGATGGTAAAGTTTCTTTTATAAACGACACCATCCATAAAATCCTTGTAGGCAATTCCGGAAAGGCGGCTTTCCGGGCAAAACGGAACCAGGATTTCCCTGTCTAATTTTTCTTTTTTCCAAAGTTCTCTGTCAATGGCACTTGCTCCAAAGTCAAATTCAAATTCCCATGTACCATTTAAGTTCTGCCAATTGCTTCTTTCCCATTGTGGCATGGGATGTTCGGGGCGAGGTATACTCATAATCATAGTCTCCTTTTACGCTAATAAGTTTTTTTATAAATTATCTGATACATAAAATACCGTGTATCTGAACATATTTTGACACAGGAATAACCTAAAATCAATGAAGTAAGCTATTTATTTGTTTACATATCCTACTTATATTTGTTATAATTTTCATGGCTGATTTCAACCGCAAAAGTGTGGAAAAGGAGGAGATTTCTATATGAAAATTACGAATATACGCCATGCGTGGCCTGAACGGGCAGGTTTTCGGATGAAACGCCCAAATGGTGCCAAAGAATACATTTTCCTGCACTTCTGGAGTCCGGTGAATATCATTTACAATGGAGAAGAAATGATCACGAAGCCGCATGCCTGCATCCTATATGACATAGGAACCCCTCAATATTTTGGATGGGACAAGGATTCCGCTCATGATTGGTTTCATGTGACCGGAGAGGTTCCAAAATTCCTTGAAAAATTTCAAATTCCTCTGGACACGATCTTTTATCCTCAAAATTTCAATTTTATCACGGATATTGTACGTGATATGGAATTGGAGGTAACCGGCAAGCCGGATTTTTATGAAATTATATGCGAGGCCAAAATGAATGAGCTTTTTGCAAGACTTTCCAGAGAGAACAGAGCCGCTGTCTCAGAAATCAGTATAAACGATAAAACCAAAG
>JAGASC010000189.1 GCA_017621905.1 Roseburia sp. | reverse complement strand
TCCGAGGGAAGTGTGACCATCATCGGAGCAGTATCTCCCCAGGGCGGCGATTTTTCTGAACCGGTGACACAGAACACCAAGCGTTTTGTGCGCTGTTTCCTTGCACTGGATAAATCACTGGCCTACGCAAGACATTATCCTGCCATCAACTGGCTTACCAGCTATTCAGAGTACGTGGGCGACTTAGAGCCCTGGTACAGCAGCCATGTGGGAGATAATTTTGTCTATTGCAGAAATCAGATTTTGAATATTCTGACAACGGAAAACCGTTTGAACGAAATCGTAAAGCTGATCGGCAGTGATGTGCTGCCGGATGATCAGAAGCTGGTGCTGGAGATTGCCCGGGTCATCCGCCTGGGATTTTTGCAGCAGAACGCTTTCCATGCGGAGGATACTTATGTGCCTTTGGAAAAACAGCTGAAAATGATGGAGGTCATTTTACATTTGCAGGAGCGGTGCAAGGCTTTGATTGATAAAAATATGCCAATGGCACTGCTGCGGGAGAGCGAAATTATTGAAAAACTGATTGCCATCAAATATGACGTGGCCAACAATGAGCTGGGAAAATTTGATGAATACAATGAAATGATAGAGAAATTTTATCGGCACCTGATGGCTACGAATGCTTAAAAAATGAAACCAGGGCAGTGTGCAGGAAAAGGTTAGTATGGCAGAAAGAGGGAATGAGTATGTCGGTTGAATATTTAGGTTTAAGCGAAATGAATGGTCCACTGATTGTCATAGAAGGGGTAGAAGGCGCCTTCTTTGATGAAATTGTGGAATTTAGCGTAGAGGGAAGCGGAGCAGGGAGCGGTACATCTGCGGTGAAAAAAAAGCTGGGGCGTATCGTAGCCCTCGATGAAGATAAAGCGGTCATACAGGTGTTTGAGAGCACGGCAGATATGTCGCTTTTAAATACCCGCACCCGGTTGACGGGGCGGCCAATGGAAATCGGACTTTCCGCTGACATTCTCGGAAGGACCTTTAACGGACTGGGGCAGCCCATCGACGGCCTGGGTACGGTAAAGGCAGAGGTATTCCGGGATGTGAACGGCCAGCCCATGAATCCCTGCACCAGAGAATATCCGAGAAACTACATCCGCACCGGTATTTCTGCAATTGACGGTCTGACCACGCTGATCCGAGGACAGAAGCTGCCGATTTTTTCAGGCAACGGTATTCCGCACGATGCGCTTGCAGCTCAAATCGTGGAGCAGGCAAGTCTGGGGGAGGACTCCGATGAGGAATTTGCAATTGTGTTTGCAGCTATGGGCGTGAAGTACGACGTGGCAGAATATTTTAAGCGTACCTTTGAGGAGTGCGGTGCCAGCGCCCATGTTGCGATGTTTTTAAATCTGTCAAACGACCCGGTGGTGGAACGGCTGATCACGCCGAAGGTGGCACTCACAGCCGCAGAGTATCTGGCATTTGAAAAAAATATGCACATTCTGGTAATCCTGACAGATATGACCTCTTTTGCGGAGGCCATGCGTGAGGTTTCTTCCTTAAAAGGAGAAATCCCCAGCCGGAAAGGCTTCCCGGGCTATCTCTACAGTGAACTGGCGTCCATTTATGAGAGAGCAGGAATCGTGAAGGGCTCCTCCGGCTCCGTGACCCAGATTCCAATTCTGACCATGCCAAATGACGATATCACCCACCCAATCCCGGACCTGACCGGCTACATCACGGAGGGGCAGATTGTGTTGGAGCGATCCCTGTACCAGAAAACGATTTACCCACCCATCAACGTATTGCCGTCGCTGTCCCGTCTGATGAAGGACGGTATTGGTGCAAAGTATACAAGAGAAGACCATCAGGACGTGGCGAACCAGCTCTTTTCCTCCTATGCAAGAGTGGGTGAGGCCAGAGATCTAGCCAGCGTTATCGGCGAGGATGAACTATCGCCAATTGACAAGAAATATCTTCAGTTCGGCACAGCCTTTGAGCGGGAATTTGTCGGCCAGGGCAGGAATGAAAACCGGAGTATCGAGGATACTCTGGATATCGGCTGGCGGCTCTTATCGATATTGCCGCGGGAGGAATTAGACCGGATTGACACGAAGATACTGGAGAAATACTGGGAGGCGTTATAAATGGATCCGAATACATTTCCTACAAAAGGAAATCTCATATTGGCAAAAAATTCCCTGGCTCTTTCAAAACAGGGCTATGATTTGATGGACAAAAAACGAAATATTCTAATTCGGGAACTTATGGATCTCATTGCAAAAGCCACTGATATTCAGAATGAAATCGACACCACCTTTACCAATGCTTATCGTGCCCTTCAAAAGGCAAACATCCAGATGGGCATCCATCAGGTGGAACAGATCTCCCAGTCCGTGCCGGTGGAAGATTCCATCCGTATCAAAAGGCGCAGTGTCATGGGTACGGAAATTCCGAAAGTGGAATATGAAAAAAAAGAGGAAAAGCCGGCCTATTCTTTCTATGGAACGAGAATCTCCTTAGATGAGGCCTGCCAGCAGTTCGCACGTGTAAAAGAATTGACCATCCGGCTTGCCGAAGTGGAAAACTCAGCCTATCGTCTGGCGTATAACATAAAAAAGACCCAGAAACGTGCCAACGCTTTGCAAAATATCACGATTCCCAGATATCAGAGACTGACGAAAGAAATACAGGAATATCTGGAGGAAAAAGAGCGGGAGGAATTCACACGGCTGAAAGTGATTAAACGGCGCAAGGACGGATAGAAATGAAATAGTACCCATAGAACATGACCGTGCAATTGATAGATATGCAGTCGATAGAAAATAAATGAAAAGGAGATTCGTGCTATATCAGGAATCCCTCTTTTCATTTATTTTTTTGGGAAAAACAAGAATAATGATAGTCTTAAATCCTCTGAATCATATCTTCCACCAACCGTGTCGAATGCTTTGCAGCCTCGCGTTCAAATACTGGATAATCTATCTGGGAGCTGTCATCTGCTTTATCAGAAATTGCCCGGATAATGACAAAAGGAATTTCATTCAAATAAGCGCCATGGGCAATGGCAGCGCCTTCCATTTCCGCGCAGTCACCGTGAAACAGTTCAATTAGCCGATTCTTCACAGACTTATCAGAAATGAACTGATCCCCACTCACAACCCGGCCAATGATAGCGTGAATGTCCGGATTGACCGCCTCACATGCCTCTTTGGCAAGAGTCGCCATCCGCTCATCTGCAGGAAACTCTTTCACATCCAGCTGAGGAACCTGTCCAGGTTGATAGCCTAAAGCTGTGACATCCATATCATGATGCAGTGCTTCTTTGGAAATCAGAATATCTCCAATGTCAAGTGTATCGTTTAAGGAACCGGCCACTCCCGTATTGATGATATGGCTGACCTTATAAATGTCGGCCAGAATCTGAACACACAAAGCTGCGTTCACTTTTCCGATACCGCAGCGTACAATAACCACATTCACACCGTGAAGTGTACCCTCGTGGAACTCCATTCCGGCTTTGGTTGTAATGCCCGTGGTGCTCATTTTGGACTTCAATTCTTCTACTTCCAGCTCCATGGCACCGATAATACCGATTTTAATCATAATTCCTCACTTTCTGCCGCCCGCAGACTGCATGTTTTATTAAGTCTTTCGTAACTATTTTCTACTGCAATTCCACCATTTTGACCATAAAAAGTATACACTATTTTGAGCAAAAAGAAAAGCCAAAGAGGTATTAAGAACCCTGCACACCGTTTCTGCAAACAGAAACAGCTGCAAATTCGCTTCGCGAAGCAGGTCCCAACACTTGAATCATGTTCTTCTGCAGCTCGACAGCAAGTGTCTGGCTACTGATTGAACAGGAACCCTTCTTTCCATTTCCCCATCTTCAAATACACAAGACAAATCACAATCCCAAGCACAGAGGCCGCCGGAGCCGCCAGACCGATTTCAAACAACGTAATTCCTGAAATCCTGCTGACAAAATAAGTCACTGGGACGCGGACCAGAAACGTAGTAACCAAATCCTGCACCATGGTAAACGTACTCCTTCCGCATCCGGTAAACATACTGGATAGACAGAACACAATGCTGACAAGCACTCCGTCAAGGCTGTAAGCTTTCAGATACTGCCCACACATCTCCTGCACCGCAAGGTCTCTGGTGAAAAGAGCAGGCAGCGCAGAGGGAAAAAGCTGACTGAGCGCCAAAAAGCAAACACTCCAGACGATACAGGTAGCCATGCCATAAAGTGTAGCCTGCTTGGCGCGTTCCGGTTTTTTCGCCCCCATATTCTGTGCCACGATTACGCTGATGGAGTTGCTAAAAGAAGTTTGCGGAAGGAACGCAAAACTGACAATCTTATCGCCCACGCCCATGGCAGCACTGGCGGTCACACCCATGGCATTGATAATAGCAGTAATCAGCATAAAAGACAGATTTACCAGAATGCTCTTGATGGCCAGCGGAATTCCCTGCTTTAAAATCCGCCCGGACATAGCCGCGGAAAATTGAATATCCGCCCGGGAAAAAGGAACGCCAATCCCCTTCTTCATAAGATAAATCAGCCCCACCAGAAAACTGATCCCCTGTGCAACGACTGTGGCAATGGCAACTCCCGCAGCACCCATAGAGAAAAGCCCGGACAACAGAAGGTCGCCAACGATATTGACCACGCAGGCAATGGCGACAAAAGCCAGCGGACTTTTACTGTCTCCCATACCGCGCAGGATAGCACAAACCGTGTTGTAACCGATAATCAGAGGAATCCCGAGACAGCAGAT
>JAGASC010000188.1 GCA_017621905.1 Roseburia sp. | reverse complement strand
TAGTCAACGTAAGCGTTTTGAAAAACTGCTACATCTCCGGAAACCTTTGCTTTTTCGCTGATTTTAGCGCTGTCATAAACCCTTGCGTTGTCTTGAACTTCGCCCCAAACTTTTCTGCTGCTCCCTTGCACATCATCATTCGTCCTAAGAAAATATCAAAATACTCGTACATGGTGCAAATATTCTCATCAATGGTAAGGTTCAGCACAACCGCCTTCTTTTCCAAATCTACGGTAAGTTCTGTTTCCGTTACCGCATAATTTACACGGTCGTGAATATCAAAATCTGATTTTTCATTGACTCTGACGCGGTTGCGCCTTACGTCTGTTTTATCCGCAATAATCAGTGCCGCAGAAATGGCATCTTTCGCTCCACCGGTGGACTCATCATGATTGCCTATGGCTGATATTACGGTTACCCGGTCCTCCAGGTTCATTCCCATCCCTTTTAAAATATCATTTGCCAGCAGCGCGCCATATTCCGCATGATGAGAGCGGTTGATGGCATTGCCGATGTCATGCATAAATCCGGCAATTTTGACCAGTTCGATTTCATGCTCGCTGCAGCCGAACATTTCTAAAATGTATGCAGCTCTCTGAGCCACCAGGGCGCAGTGGGCGCTGGAGTGCTCCGTAAAGCCCAATACATCTAAGTTTTCGCTTCCCTTTTTCAAAAATTCCAGTACTTCCGGATTGTTCCGGATTTGTTCATAATTAACCATACGCCACCTCACGCTTTCTTTTTTATTTCATGTACCATATATTCCCTGTTGATTAAAACATTATCCTTGCCTTAATAATAGAAACGCAAGCTGCATTTCTTAACAATTTCAACCATATTATATATTATAACACACGACCTCCTAATGACTATACCCTTGCTTCGTAAAATTTATGTAAAAACAAGGTTACTGTCCGCTCAGGTCTGTGCACTTGCCTTGCGAATTTACTCGCGATGCTGACCGTGAGAAAACGTGAAACTTGCAGGCATCCAGCCCTATCGCAAAGCATAAGACCCAAAATCGTCAAACTGGCCCGCATGATCGGCGGCGTGCCTGGCATGGTGAACAAAATTGATGAAAATGCACCGGAATATTATGCCGGAACTGGAAAGGCACATTACGTCACCAAGGAAGAAACTCTGGAACTTTTGAAGCGCGCGGAAGAAAATGGTCTGATACACTCGATGCCGAATATCCATGAACCGGGCGACTCCGATTCCATCTGTAACTGCTGCGCCTGCTCCTGTTTCGGACTTCGTGTTGGTCTGCTGTTTGGTGCCCTGGATGCCATTCGCTCCAACTACGTAGCAAAAATTGAGAGGGCATGGAAGCCTGGGCCGACTGGCTAAGGCCTATAGTTCTTCAATATACTGAATCCCTTTTGCGCCTGCTAATATATCCACAATCTCTGCATGTGTACGCTTTATATTGCTCGAAACGGTCAGAATATAACTCGTACACTTCTGTTTTTCCTTGTCTTTATAATAAAATTCTTTCTGGCTTACTTGAATATTCATTACTTCCAAACAATTTTCTTTTGCATATTGCAAAAATTCTCCAAAAGTCCCCTTACCGCCGTTATATTCTAAATACAAATCCATGTATTTCGACCTTTTTCTAATCCAATTATCAAATCCCTGTAAGCCCGATATAGTAAATACAATTGCAACGCTTCCCAGAAAAGCCCCTTCATAAAACCCAATTCCAATTGCCAGCCCGCTGCATGCTGCTGTCCAAAGGCAGGCGGCCGTTGTAATTCCTGTTATCTTGTTCCTGCCGGTCACAACAATAGTCCCTGCCCCTAAAAATCCAATTCCACTTATTACCTGCGCCCCCATACGAACCGGATCACTTGTATTATATGTAACATAGACATACTGATTAGTCATCATAACAAGCGTTGCTCCCAAACAGACTAAAATATATGTTCTGAATCCGGCAGGACGATTTTTTCTGCCCCGCTCCAGCCCCAATATTCCACCCACTAGGATAGAAAATAAAATTCGAAATAATATAGATACTATATTTAGTTCTCTCAAATACTCGACCATATGCATGTCTTCTTTCTCTTTCATATCGTGTTTCCGTTTATATATATCTAAAGTAACCGGACCATTTCTTTCTCAATGCGCATTGCCATTCGATAGAATTTCAAATAACATCCACGTTTTTCATCGTAGCTTATTCCCGATATCACAAAAGGAACCTTCTTCATACTGTTCCCCCTTCTTACATTTCCATATTAGGAAGCATATCCATTAATTCAATTCCCAGTTTGTTCAGAAACTTTTCCGTCTTATATGCGCTTTCTGAGTTTCTTAGCTGATAAGGATGATGAGCATCGCAGCCAATAATGGCTACACAGCCTATCTCCTTAGCAATCTCCCAAAATCCGGGGTATGGAAAACCGATTCCCTTTTGCTTGCCCTGTTCCTTTTTTTCAAATCCAAGCAGATTATATTCTAACGGGATTCCCAGTTCCTTTGCCTTTCTGCAAAGTGCATAACTACCATCAATACAATGCCTGTCAAACTTGGGGTAATTACTCATAACATGATCCGGATGCGCCACATAAGCAAATAGCTTTGTCTGCATGCCTTCAATCGTATATCGGAAATAATCGTCTACATCCTTCGGTTGCGTTGCTTTGCTATAATATAACTCCCCATGCTCATCTGACAACCCCCAATGGTTACCCAGAATCAAATAATCCAATTGCTCCCTGCTATGCTCTAACCAGGGCATATAGTCAGGAAAATACTCACATTCCAAACCAACATAAATTTTAATCTTTTCCTTATATCTTTCCTGCAGCTTGCGTACAGATGCCAGATATTCCGGAAACACCTCGACGTCCATCCGGACAGACGGATGTCGAAAATCACCTGCATAAGGCCATGGCGTATGGTCAGAAAACCCTAAAATTTTCAGGCCACCTTCCATTGCCGCAAGAACAAAGTCTTCATCCCGATAATCACCACTGTGACCACACCGGAACGTATGAGTATGATAATTTGCAATCATAACTGCCTGTTCCTTTCTATACTCAGCTAATCTCATCCTGCCATTTCAAAAACAGTAACAGTTCAGCAAATGCTAAGGGCTGCCTAAATTGTTACCAAAAACAACAGGATGAGATTTACAATTTACTTAAACGATACTTGTACATAGATAGGGCAATGATCACTGCCCTGAATCACAATGCCATCCACCACAAGGTTTTGTTCTTTTACCTCCAATGTATCAGTCGTCACATAGAAATGATCAATGATATCCCCACCTTTTACCGGCATTCTGCAAAGATCATGTGTTGTGTTGACCGCAGTATTCGCCACCGAAGCTACCTTCATCGCATTCGTCAGCAGTTCTGAATTATCGACTGGTTCCAGAGACGGCGAACCGCAAATCTCATTCCAGTCACCGCCTACCAGTATAGGTATATCCAGATACTTATTCCGAACCGCTTCAACCGTTGCCAAAATGGTATTACAGTCATTTATCCTCAACTGAACACCCTCTACCGTATTGGAAGCACCAGGATCGTAGGTGCTGCTAATAATAGACAGATGTGTACTCATAACACAGAATTGCTTTCCATCACTGATTCGTTGAAATACAGTCCAACTAACTCCCCAAGGAAAAACATCTTCACGGAAACGGGTAAATCCTGAATCTAACACCGTAAACATTTCTTTCCTATAAAGGATCTGCTGGTAAACAATTTGTTGGCTGTCAGTAGCATGTTGTTCCAGAGGAACCGCCGCATAATATTCATCCAGCAGGGGATACAGCGCATTCGTCTGATTTGCTTTTGCCTCCTGCAAGCATAAAATATCAGGCATATAGTTTAAATATGTCTCCGCAAGGCAATGCATTCTGTATTCTGTATCATAAGTATCATTAAACAGCACATTACTGCTCATAATAAACAAATCACACTCATCCTGCAACTGATCTGCATTTACAACCTGTACAAGCCCCACCAGCATGATTACAACCATAGCCACCATTAATATACGCTTTATTCGCATTCTCATATCAATCTCCCTTCCGCTGCCATTTAAACACAGCTCCATACTAATTATTACGGCCACGCTGTATCATTCCGAATCCGGCAATTCCTATCAGGCTGACAATCAGCAGAATACTCCACATCACGCTGTTGCTGTCTCCCGTCTCAGGACTTGTAATTACAGTTTCAGTTTTTGTTCCCTCATCAACGTCTCCGGTTATTTCTCCGGTTATTGTCTCAATGCCGGAATTTTTGTTTTCCTCTGTTTCCGCAGATTCACTGCCAGCTTCTGCATTTTCTGTGGAACCGCCACTTCCCTCCGAACTTTCTGTGGATCCATCATCACCCTCCGATTCTTCTGTGGCTCCACCGCTTCCCTCCGGACTTTCCGTGTTCTCGCCATCCTCACTACTTTCCGGTTCATCCCCTTCTGTCCCGGCAAAATCGCTCAAATTGACCGCATAGACCTTGCTAATCCCATAAGTCACTTCCTTTGCCTCGCTACTCATCATGGTACGGAAATAAATTCGCAAGTAGTTTACCGCAGCAAAATCGCAGCCTACAGATGCATCACCGCTCTTATTCGTCACTCGCGTCAAATCCTCAATCGGTACGAGATATTCATTCCACCCTGTTTCAAAGCTCCCATAGTCACCGCTCATAAGCCACGGCTCGCCTTCTTTAGAATCTGAAATCTGATACAGACGGATCGCATTTTCTTCCTCGTCGCACTTGCCACCACTACATAATTCAAGCTCACGACCGGCATCCAGGCTGCCGTCAGCCTCTGCCTCTGCCTCTGAAATATACAGCCAAAAATACAGATACTGTTTTTCACTGATATCCACAGAATACCCGCTGCCATAATTGATCTCAGGCATCAGTCGGGCCAGCTGGCTGCTGTCGCCTGTCGTTACGGTAGTGCTGACCTCTCCCCTGGTCAAAGCCAGCGCCGAATCCTCCAAAATATACTCCCCTTCCGGAATATCCTCTGTTACCAGAGAATTTGTCAGCGAGATCTTTCCCAGCTTTAAAACAGCTTCTTTTTCATCACTCTGGGCACGAACCGACCACTGTATCCCAATGCGACGTATATTCAACAGATCGCACAATCCTGCATATCCGTCTTCTGTATAAGAATAACCCGACATACGGAAATCCACGATCGGCAGGAAAACCGTATTCCAGCCCTCCTGCAGTGACTGCTTTGTCAAACGATAAGACAATTCCTGTGCCTTCTCTGCCTTACTGGAACTGATGGTCAGATAAGCCTGCTGCCTCGACAGCAATTCCTTGTTTTCAATATATATTTCTGCGCACAGATAAGTATAATAACCTGGCTGTGCAGGCTTCTCTAATTCGGCTGACAGTGTCCATACGCCATTCTGCTTCTGTGCCGCTGCTTCCGCAAAGTCATAAATGATATCTCCACGATTCAGCTTACCATTACCCATAATCGTCTGATCCCCAGATGAATTTTTGTCCTCAAAATCAACGGACTTTACAGCATACATTTCACTGACCACAGCAGTCAGTTCTCCGGATGCAGACCGTAACACCACACCAATATAATTCAAGTCGGCATAATCTAGCTCGCCTCCAGTAGTATAGACAAATTCATCCACAGATACCATGACCTCATTCCAGCCCACCTTCAGCTTGTCATGATTCCAGGTATTGAAGCGAACAGCATTCTCTTCCTTGTCCTTTAAACCACTGCTGCTGAGTTCTATGCTGTCCCCTGCTGCCAAATCATCGGCAGTCAGATAAATCCAGGTATAGATGTAATCATATTCAGACAGATCAAAACTATTTTGGCTTAATTCCGGTACCAGGCGCATATACTTACCTGCTTCTGCACTTGTCCCCCATACAGCCTCCTTTGTCAATTGTAATGCACTATCTTTCAGGGTGTAGCGAGCTGTTTCTACCGGAATTGCTTCTGTGATTGGACACTCAGGGGTAAAATCCGTCACTTCCTCTTCCTTCACTGCGTAAATCATGCTAACTGCCCCTGTTTGTACCGAAGAAGCCGAGCGCAGGACCACACCGATAAAGTTCAGTGCGGCTTCGTCTAGCCCACCATCCTTTGAGTCATAAGAAAACTCGCCCTTAGGGATTAGCAATTCATTCCAGCCCTGTTTAAGACCTCCCTGACTTAGCGCATTGAATCGGGCAGCAGATTCGTTACTATCTTGCTTGCCTCCACTGCACAGTTCAATGCTATCGCCATTCGTCAGATCCGTCGCAGATACATATACCCACAAATAAATATAATCACATTCACTGATATCTAATACTTCCTCTGTCAATGCCGGTGTCAGTCGAAAATATTTATTTGCCCCGGCAGCTGTGGCATACGCCACACTGTCCGTCAACTGCAATGCCGTATCCGCCAACTGATAACGGGCATCCATCAAAGGAATGACAGGGATACCGCTATTTTCGGGAAACGTCCCCATGCCAGTCAAGATCACATCTTCCTCTTTCACTGCATAGATTTCGCTCATGGCAAAGGTCAATCCGGCAGGATTGGAACGCAGGACCAGACCAATGTAATCCAATTCAGCAAGCTTCAGGCTGCCGCCGGTAGAAATCTTAAAATCACTGATTTTCAGCAGATATTCATTCCAACCGACTTGAAGCTTCGAATAATCGCTGTTAATCGTAGGCATCGCTGCCTTGTCATAATAAAAATTCAGACTGTTCTCTTCCTGGTCATACGTACCGCCGCTTGCCAGTTCAAGACCATCCCCGTTATTATTATAAAGGATGGTATCGTCCGAAACATAAATCCACAAATGCAGATAATCATACCCTGAAATATCAAATTCCGGTCCTGCCAACCCTGCAACAAGGCGCGTTCCTGCCTTCGCTTTCGTTGTCGTCATTGCATCCGTCGCCTCTGTCAGCTTTAAAGAATTTAAAATTTCATACCTGCTGTCCGCAGGCAGTTGTGGCAGCACAGTTTCCGCCCGGCACTCATCGGGTAACATTACAATCACTATTCCCAAAACAAATGTGATAATGACTCCCAGAATATATCTTTGCATTCTTTTCATTTTACCAACCTCCCAATCAGTTTTTTATCTTAGGAACCAATTCCTGCAAAACAACTCTGACTGCAGCAATAGAATATGGTTCAAGTTCAAGAATAACCTGTTTTTCTACTGCTTCTGCTTTTCCCGGCAATATTTCTCCCATTAAGTTAACCGCTTCTGCATCCGTCACTTCCTGATTGAATGTAATCCTTGCCTTTCCACTCTGTCCGCCGGTTTCGTATACTCGCACCAGAATGCTTCCATCCTCATCTGGTACAACAGCGGAAACCACTGCGTTTTCTGCGTCCACTTTCAATAAGCTATACTCCATTGGTAATGTACCGGTATGGCAATTAGATGGTTGATAGAACAGTTTATGGTTACATACTGTTGCTAGTTCTTCTGCCTTTTTCTCATTTGCAGAACAGACACCAAGCCACAGCGTAATATTGTGGATTCCTCTTTCCGGGTAGGGATCTGGATCTATTGCGCTGTTAATTAATGTTAATGCAAGTGTTTTGTCTGCTCCACGATAGCCATATTTACAATCACTAATCAGTACCGCACAGATTTCGCCATTTTTACGCAGTGCCATACCATACTGTAATCCAGGTACGTCATTATGAATTTCTTTTCGTTTGATAGCACCCGCCGGTATATCGTACATATATTCATCTGTCTCATAAATAATCGGTACGCGATAATCCAATACCGGGAGCATATCTTTTCCAACCCCATGATCACGCCAATCAATTTTAACTGACAGCTTCACTGCAGATGCTCCTTTATCAAGGCTATATGTAACCTCAATTTTGGAATCTCTAATTTCATACACTGCCTTCACACTCTGGCGAAGCTTGCCATCCTGTTTCTTTTTCAAATCAATACAACGATCAACCGGTATGTCCTTCAAATGTCTTCCTATTGTCCATGAGGTCATGTCATTGATTTCTGTTTCAATATAAGTAAATCCGGCTCCTATTCCCTCAGAAATCATTTCCAACCCAGTATTTTTATCCACCAAAGATATCAAGCGCCCACTCTGTTTGTCAATACATGCCCGTATATACTCATTCTCCAAAACAAAATCATTATGCTCCAGACCAATCCTGTCAGATTCTCTGGTATATAAGTAAATCGGGTATCCATCAGGTGCCTTTTCAGACAGCACAATTGTGGTATATCCCATAGCCGGTACTGATACCTCTGCAAGAACACGGAAATACTGATGGCACCAATATACTGAAAAATCTTCATCAAGCATCTGGAACGGAATCGCATTTCCATTACTGTCTTTCATCTGAACTCGCTTCAAATTACCGGTCCAATCCCAGACAGTCAATTCGACATTTTCTTTCCGTTCAAATGGCATAGTATTGAATACATGGGAAATTCTTGTTCTTCCAATTCCACTTTCCGTACTAGGAACACCACTGAAATTTTCGACACCATATCCCACGCCGGCGCCATCTGTCTGGCTATCAGCATCAATGTCTACCGAAATCGACGATGTATCTATGTTCTTAGCAATGCTTAACATTGCATTTTGCGTCTGCGTATTTGTAATGGCTGCTGATGTCTGATATAATCCCATCGCATGCTCTCTGGAATCCTGTACACAGGAGCCCGGTAAAATATCATGAAAATGCGTAAACAACACATTCTGCCATGCAGATGTCATTTGCTTTTTTGCATAAGGAAATCCGATTAGTTTGCCCGCCATTACACTCATTGACTCCGCATCCATCAATGCAGTTTCTAATCGACGGTTTCCTCGTTTAATGCGACTCTGAGTAGTGTAACATCCTTGGAAAATACAATTCAGTTCTTTGTCTACTACCGGCAGCTTATCCCACACCTTTTGTGCTTCATCAAAATATTCATGTAATGTACCGAACTTGATTTCCGGGAATATCTTCCATGTCATCATTTCCAATGCTCGTTCAACGTCACGTCTGGTAGGTCCACCACCATGGTCTCCTACGCCATAAACAACCAAACTCGTTTTCAATCCGCCGGAAAGCTTACTGATTTCTGTAACCTGGGTACCAATATGAGGCATAATTCCTGAATTATACCAGTTTTGTTCCCGGTGTACCAGCACTTCTTTTCCAGAAGGTGCCTGATATCTATAAAGTACCTGCTTTGTATCAATACCACGGCAATGATAATAATACTTTACCCCACCATATGTATTAATTTCAGGAACATTTGCATTATGCCCAAAGGTGTCTGGTGAAAAATCCACTTCCAGGCGTTTAGCGCCCCAGACTTTTGTGAGATACTCTCTGGTATATTCAATATGACGCAATAGCGACTCGCCAGATGGCATATTTTTATCCGTCTCTACCCATGCAGTAGCCGTCACTTCCCAACGTCCTTCTGCGATCCGTGCTTTTATTTCTTCCATCATGTCTGAATCGAACTCTTCCACAATCTTGTACACAGATGCCTGAGACTGTGAAAAACAGAAATCCGGATATTGATCCATAATATTTAAAATCGAACGAAAGGTTGACAATGTAATTGCTACCGTTTCATTGTAGCTCCATCTCCAATTCATATCGATATGTGCATGTGCTGCAAGAATTACCTTGTACCCCTTAGCTGCCTGCTGAGCAGGAAGCAGCATATTTTCTGCCGTTTCACAAGCTTGATTAGTCAACACCCCCTGTTGTTCATTACAGTCTAATAAATAATCCAACGCTTCTAAAAGAAGATTGTCATATGCACCATTTTTCACCTCAGACAGATGTATCAAAAATTCCAATTCTGAAAGAATACGGATATTTGCAGAGTTTGGTCCTGTAATATTTGCCTTCTCCTCTACTGTCTTTCCAAATGTATGCTCATAAGAAGTTTTCTCCCGATTTCCTCCTATTGATGTTTTCAGTTGAATGAACCTTGCTACAATATTATTCATATTCCTCTGCTCCTTATTAATTCTGTCCGACCCCTGTTACGTCCTTTGCCTCGCCCCCCGGCAGATTCGTAGCCATCTTCAACTTTATTGTCCGCACAGATTTCGGCGGTAATTCCACAATTGCTGTATCTTCCTCCACCGACAACGTATCCTGCTCGCGCTCCAGCAGATCGACCATCTGTGCGCATACCATTTCCGGCATCGTGATCCTAACCTGTGAAGCCTGTAATCCACTTTGATACAAACGGAACACAAGCCCCTGCCCATCTTCCGCCAGCTTCACTGCAGATACATTGGCGCTGCCTTCTAATTGCAGCATATGACCGTGCCCTGGCAGTATTCCCGCATGAATGGTATTCGAATAAATATACAAAGGATGCGCAAAGCACACTGCCATTTTTGTCATCTGATACCAATCCGGCTCCGGAACAACGCCCAACCCCAATTCCATGTTATGCACTCCGATTTCCGGATAACTGTCTGGATTTACAGAAGCGCGCAGCAAATCCAGACAAAGCTGTCCCTCATAAGCACGGTAACCGTATTTGCAGTCACTTGTCAGCATAATCCCGCTGCGCGATTCCGACGGGATGGGCGCAGCATACAAAATAGCCGGCACATCATGCCCGATTTCCGGTCGCTCCAAAACACCGCCGGGCACATCATAGCTTATCGATTTTGCCTCATAACCATAGGGAACACAAAACTGCAGCTGCGGTGTTTTTTCTCCCTTTCTGCCAACTTCATGCCAATCCACTTCTACGCTAAAACGCAACATGGAAGACTTTTCCGGAAGAAATACCGATACCTTCAGCTTAGAGCTGCGAAAAGCCAATTCATATGTAAAACCGCCGCACAGCATTCTGTCGCCTTCCTTCGTCAGGCTGACATAACAGGAGCGATTCAAATTTTCTTTCGCACCCACTCGGCCAACCGTCCAGGACGAATATGGCATGACACTCTGTTCATCCACCAGGTTAAAATATGCAGAAGAACCTTTCAACTGTTCCTGACCGGTGGACTTATCCAACAATGAAATCAATTCCATGGAATCCTGGCGAAATACAGCACGGATCAATTCATTTTCCAGAACAATCGGCGCATCCGTCTGACGATGCATTCTCGGTCCCTCAAAATACATTTCTCTGTTCGCCGGCAAATCAGCAGCCTTCACATAGTAATTTTGATAGCCAAAAGCCGGAACTGTCGCTACAAAGGAGACCACGCTGAATTTATGATGCCAATAGGTCTTATCTGTCTCCAGCACATCAAACACCATCGGCTTTCCGTCTTCCGCACAGACTATCGTTGCCTCCAACGGCTCTGTCCAATCCCAAATGGTCAATTCCACCAGTTCCTGTCGTTCATAGGGCGTCGTATTGAATAATGTATACGCACGAACCCTGCCGCTTGCATTGGCCGGTCCATTGACACTAAAGGCCGCACTCCCTGAAGCCCCTTTCCAGGATCCATAGCCGTGACCACCGCTCTCTGCCAAAGATGATGCGTCTTTCTCCCAGGAAAACGCATCGGTTGCGATTAATTTTCCCATCTCGAGCATGGCGCGTTTGGAGTTTGCCAATCCGATTGCACAGGCATCCTGAAAACGGCCAAGTCCACGTTCTTTTGCCTCTCTGACACACGAACCGGTAATAATGTCATGAAACTGATTAAAAAGTATATTTCTCCATGCCGGTTCCACAGACGGCATGGCGGAGAGATCACAGCCTGCCGCAGAGGCCATTGCACACAATGCTTCGCTGTCATACAGCCTGTCCTCGCCATGCCGGTTGGCCTGTTTCAAACGGGATTGTGCTGTGTAACAGCCGGTAAAAATAAAATTAAGTTCCCGTTCCACCACAGGAGCCAGTTCTCTGCCCTCTTCCATCGCGTGGAAAAAATCATGAAGCCGGCTAAAAACAATCGTCGGCATCAAAGGCCAGGTCTGCATATCCAGAATTCGCTCAATATCCCTCCGGCTGGGTCCGCCTCCATGGTCGCCAACGCCATAAAATCGAAGCGCTGACTTTACATGATTACGGGCGCAAAAGCCCGGAACATGCCAGGCAATATGATAGTCCATTTCCCTCAGGTAATACCACTGCGGATCCCTAAGTGCTAAAACCTCCGCGCCGGACGGTGCCCGCCAGCGATATAATTCCTCCTGGTCGTTCCCACGGCAATGATAATAATACCGAACTCCGCCCTGCTGTAATATCTCCGGCACATTACCGCCGTGCCCAAACGTATCCGGTTCAAAATCTATTTCTATGTTATCCACAGAAATAGTAAGAAGTTCTGACAGGTATTTTTTTGTATACAGTATATGTCTGGCCATAGACTCCGTATTAGGCATATTCTTGTCAGCCTCTACCCAACTCGTGGCGATAACCTCCCAGCGCCCTTCCTGCACATATTTCCGTATCTGCGGCAGCATTTCAGGTGCATACTTCTCTATAATCTCATAAACGGATGCCTGAGACTGGGTGTAAATGAAGTCCGGATATTCCTCTAACAGCTTTAACATAGTCCGGAACGTGTCGATCACAACACCTACCGTCTCCTCCCAGCCCCATCTCCAATCCATATCAATATGGGCATGCGAAACCATATGCATGAGATATGATTTCGCCACGCTTTGATAACAGGCCAACGCCTGCTCTGCTTCCAGAACATCCTGTTTTAACAAAGCTCCATTTTCCTGTTTTCGCAGCATTAATTCTGCAACCACATTTTCCAATTGCTGTGAATCCTGCATAGCATCCACCTGTATGATTTGGTATAGGTAATCTAATTGACTGTGAAGTCTTTCTGTCCAATAAGACTTTCCTGCATCTCTCAGCTGGTCAATTTGTTTCTTTAGATGCATAACTTTGTATTCCTCACTTCTTTCTCTTTTTTCGACAGACATCATTGTCTTTTGGCACACATTATCCTTTAATCGAGCCAACCATAACGCCTTTTACAAAATATTTCTGCACAAACGGATATATAATCAACATCGGCACAGATGCAACAAAAACAATGCCATATTTCATCGACTGGGCCACATACTGCAGTTGTGTAATGTAAAGCAGTTCATCTGTATCCATCCCGGTCACATCCAGGTCAGAGATCTTTATCTGGCTATTGATCAGGATATTTTTTAATACCAACTGAAGCGGATAATACTCTTTGTTATTCAGATATATCATGGCATTAAAGTATGCGTTCCAGCGCCCGACCGCATAATACAGTGCTATTACCGCAATAATCGGCTTTGCCAGTGGCAGTGCGATCTTTATGAACTGCTTTATATCAGAGCATCCATCAATATCTGCCGCTTCATATAAGCTTTCGGGGATCGAATTTGTAAAATAGGTTCTTGTTATTATCATATTGTAAATAGAAACTCCGCCTAGCAAAATCATAGTATACGGCTCATTATAAAGCCCCATCTTCTTAATCTGCAAAAAGGTCGGCAAAAGGCCTCCGCTGAAAATCATCGGAATCAAAAAATAGGTGTTAATCCCCTTACGGAACATAAGCTTCTTTTTGCTCAATCCATACGCTGCCGGTATGGTAAGCACAAGGTTGAATATTGTACCTAAGAACGTATATATGATCGAATTTCTATATCCAATCCAAATCTCGTCATACTTAAAAATCTGCTTATAGCAGGTAAGCGTAAATCCCTTTATCCAGAACGTCACATTACCCAATACGGTCTCATATGGATCCGAAAAAGATGCAATGATGACAAAATAGAGCGGATACAGCATAATAAAAGCAATGAGCAATAACAGTGCTATGTTTACAGCACCAAAAACTTTATCAACATTAATTTTTTTCATTCATTTTACCTCTTAGTCATATCTGATATATCAGAAATCATATTACCAAAGTCCTGTTTCACTTACCTTTTTCGATATCGTATTGACAATCCACAAAATCAATACATTGACCACATTGTTAAATAATCCGATCGCAGAAGAATAACTAAACTGACCGCCCCGGATACCAAGCTCATATACATATGTGGAAATTATCTGAGACGCGGATAAATTTAAATCATTCTGCAAAAGAAGTACTTTTTCATATCCAACACCTAAGATATGACCGCTCGCCAGAATCAGCATAATCACAATCGTCGGCAAAATAGATGGTATATTCACGTGCCAGATGATTTTGAGACGATTTGCGCCATCAATTCTTGCCGCTTCCACCAGCTCTTCCGGAACACTTGATAATGCCGCAATATAAATGATGGCATCAAATCCCATATTTTTCCACACAGCGCTCCAAACATACAAGTCATCGAACCAGGCCGCCTCCGTCATAAAATCCATTCTAGTTCCGCCCAAAGCCTCAATCAACGTATTAATAACGCCAGCATCCTTATCCGTGAAAATCATAAGTAATGAGCAAACTACTACAGTGGATAAAAAGTAAGGCATATAGCTGATCATCTGAATACTTTTTTTCAGTTTATTATTCCGTACTTCATTTAACATCAACGCAAAAATAACCGGGCAGGGGAATACTGCCAGTGTATACACCCCCAATCTGAGCGTATTGCCAAGCAACAGCTTAAAATTGGGATATTCAATAAATTGCTTGATATACTTCAAGCCGACCCATTCGCTTCCCCAGATTCCGTCTCTGATTGAAAAATCACGAAACGCGATCTGTACGCCATACATGGGCTGATAATTAAAAATTAATAGATACACAGCTGCAGGTAATATCAAAAGATATAATTGCCACTGTTTCAAAAATTTTTTTAATTTCCTCGTCTTACTCTGCATACATAATCTCTCCTTACACTTATAGCCAAAAAAACAGTTACTGCGGAAATGCATAGCATCTCCGCAGCACAATACGAAACATTAATTGCCATTGACAGTGACTTCAATCTCCTTATAAAGTTCCAGCAATTCGTCCATGCCCATACCTTTTAATTCTTCCACAAACGCATCCGTTTCTGAAAGGTCACGCTTACCGGTAATGAATAATGCAATCTGTTCTTTTGCATACGGCTGAATGATCGTCTCTAAATCACTGATACGCGATACATCTTCAGTGCTCAGATAATAGATGCCCGGGAACTGAGCCGTCGCATACGGCGCCTGTCTTTCAAGTGCATAGTGTCTCCAATGTGGATCTCCAAGGGTCAGATCCTGCACACTGCCTCTCTCTGCATCTTCCTCTGTCAAGCCTTCATTGATCCATAAATAATGGTTGGCAATCGCTTCATCTGTTTCAATTGCTCCAAACTGAGCCTGGAATCCGACCAGATACATATGGTAATACTGAGATACGGAGCTCACTCCTTCCGGCAACAGACTTGCATCAGATGCAATGTTATTTGTTTCCGGATCATATACTGCATTCACATAACCATAATTGTATTCGTTGTTCATACCGGGACCAACCCATAAAGCACGGCAGTCATCGGTATCAGAGTTGTAATACATATCTGCGATACGCATGCACAGCTCCGGATATTCTGTCTCTGCTGAAATGCAGAAATTACCAACTTTATAATAACTTGCAGACGGCCACTCCATTTCATCCTGCCAGTCGCTGGTCAACGGATAAAGTGATTCATAATCGGTATAATTATCAATTCCTAATGTGTAAGGTGCTGCTGCAATTGTTGCATTGTTGCCTGCGCCCACCATCGCTGTAGCCTTTGTGGTATCCATTGTAAAAAAGTCTTCTGCGATAATACCGTCCACATAATACTGATGCATCAATTCCAGGAAATTCTTATAGGTATCCATATCATAGCAGGGAATCACGACCTCGCCATCTCTGTATGACGCTCCTATTCCATATTGATCTGTCGTAACATATCCAAATGCATTCAAAAGGTATGGAACCGGAGAATAATTGCCAATTCCGCCGCCAAGAGGATAAAGATTTTCACTTCCCACACCAGAAATATCGCTTTCTTTGATGGTATATAATGTCTCTGTAAACTCATCCAGTGTCCGCGGCATCTCAAGCCCTAATTCCTCCAGCCATGCTGTATTGATGCTCATTCTGTATGCATTTACGGCTGCATATTTTTCCGACGTAACTCTCGGCAGTGTGTAAACATGAGAATCCGGGGTCGTACACGCATTGCGGATTTCATCATTTTCAAAATATTTTGCAATGCTCGGCGTAAGAGTTTCATTAATATATTCATCACACGCAAGCAACAGTCCTTCTTCCTGACCATATTGATAAATTTCATTGGTAGTCAATGCCATATTGATCATAATGTCCGGCAGCTCTCCAGAATTAAACATCAAGCTCTTTTTATCGTCCAATGCAGATTCCATAATCGATTCCACTTCGAATTCTATATTGTATTTGTCTCTAAAATACTGCGAAATCCAGAGATCATCCCATTCTCCGCCATATTCTTTCTGGACGATGGCTACCTTTAACTTGATGGTCCCTTTGTACTCATCTTTGATAATCGGGAATGCGCTGTCCAGATTTAAGTATTCCGGATATTCTGAATCAACATCCGACACCTCTGTTCCGCTCTGTTGTTTTTCTTCGCTGCTGTCATTGTTCTGTTCCGATTGTTGTTCCTCGCTGCCGCATCCTGCCAGCATGCCCAATGCTAAGGCTCCTACAAGAAACAGGCTTAAGATTTTTTTCTTCATTAGATTTCCTCCTGCTTTTCGTCTTTATTGGTAAACTCTGTTTACTCTTATGATTATAAAAACATCAAATTCATTTGTCAATCTGTTATTGCTATTTTTCTGTCTTTCTCCGTTTTTTACAAATTTCCCCTATATTTTTTATTCATTTTGTCCTTTTATCTTTATTGCATTTTTCATGCATTAAAAGTAAACTATGTTTATTCATGTGTTTAAAATTTTCTATGCCCATGTAATCATGTTCCGAATGCCAGCTTACTATGCCCGCCAATTGACTTTTCTCTCGGTTTTTGTTAAAGTACTATTATATAAAATTACAAATATTTCCTGTAAACGGAATGATATTACCTCCCGTTTGCAAATTTACATAACTATTCCGTACTTTCTTCGTTACGAACCCCTCAATGAATGAGCAGTTCCGCTTGGAAGTAGTGAATAGATAGCATTTTAGCAGAAATAAAAGGAGTAAATCATGGCAAAGGGAATGAATATTGAATCCATAAAACAACTGAATCGAGCTCTTGTTCTCCAACAGCTGGCAACTCAGGATTCCTGCTCTCGCGTAGAAATCGCCCGCAAGATTAACTTATCAAAAATGGCCATTTCGAATATTATCAATGAATTCCTTGAACGTGGACTTTTGGAAGCCACAGACTGCAATGCTCACGCTACCCGATCTGCACCGCTTCAATTGAAGCTCTCTGCTGCAGCGCCACACGTTCTCGGCATTCTGCTCCACCGTAATAAATGTCAGGCAGCTGTCTGCAATCTACATATGCAGATAATAGATTCGCGTTCCATCAGTCTGCCACCAAAGTACACCGCCGAAGAGTTGATGGATTTCATTTTCTCCATGACCGATAAAATTCTTCAGGATTATCCTGATATTCTCGGAATCGGAATCGGTTCTATTGGCCCAGTGAATGCCCAAAGCGGTGTTATCTTAAATCCACCGCAGTTTAATCATATCCAGAATTTGGCTATCGTAGAATTATTCCATGACAGATATCACCTTCCCACTTATCTGGATCACCATTATAATTGTGCTGCTTTGGCAGAATACTACTACGGCGGCGGTAAGGACTGCCGCAATCTCCTGTATTTGGGTATGACCTCCGGTATCAGTCTCGGTGTAAGTTGTGGTGGAAAGCTCTTTAGCAGCCATAACGGTTACTCCAGTGAAATCGGTCATGTCACAGTGGACTGTAATGGGCCTGTCTGTAATTGCGGAAAACGTGGATGTCTGACGGTTTATGCCAGACCGTCACACATAGCAAAGGCCGTTGCAGAATCTCCTTTGATCAAACAGGAAATGACTTTCCAGGAAATCTGTGACAACAGTCAGATTCCCGCAATTGATCAGATTTTGATGAATAATATGAGAACCCCCCTCATTTATGCGCTTTCAAGCACCATCAACCTGCTGAATTCCGACCTGATTTTACTGGGTGATGACGCAGCGCTCCTGCCTGAACGCTACCTGGGTTATCTGGAGCAGCGCCTGAACGAAGTCATCTTCACCCATGATTATCATCACATTTCTGTACGCCGCGCTATGTTGTCCAAAGAATATAATGCTGCCATGTGCGCCAGCACCGTAATTTATCAAATATTTTGCGGAAATCTCCCTTTCTGACATTGTGTATCCGCATTTGCACAGACCTTTATAAATCATTCGGACAGTGACAAAGAATTTTGAGAATATAAAACATGCAGAAAGCTCGCTTCGCAAACTTTCTATTGTCAAGAAATAAGGAGCTGCCGCACTAAGTTGATTTATCAATTAATGCGACAGCTCTTTTCTTAAACCAATATTTATCCTGTTAATACATTTTTATCTATTTAAGATAACACTTTTCTTCATGTTACTTAGGTGTAACACTGCTGTAACCCCCAATAAAATTACCGTGGTCAGCAAATATATCATCTGCCCCGAAATCCCCGGAAATGCAAAAATGCAAATCATCGGCGGAATCAGACCTGCAAAACCGGCCAGCATCGAAACCAGCGTCGATGCACTCTGTTTCACCACATTTGTCTCATTCTCCCAATCCAGCACCGGCATCGCCAGATTTACCGCAAGCCCCGCCACCGCTGAAAACAGAATGTATGCAAGCGGCACTACCCCCAGCCAGATTCCATCCATCAGAGACGGTTTTACCGCCAGAACTCCGAAAAGCACCGCCACAATATAAAACGGAAAGGCAATCGTCAGATTCACCAGCAGTTTACTGTTCCAGATATCCCTGGTTTTTACCGGAAGGGTCTGGGCGATCCACCACTGTTTTCCCTCCATAGATACCGCACAGGAAGTGGTGGGCATCATCACCGCACAAAACCCATACAGCAGCGGCAGCGCCTTGGTAACGATTCCCGGAAGCTGCATAGTTTCCTCAATCTTCTCCGTCCCGACAAAAAACAATGCCACTCCCATAATCGCCATGAGAAGATAGCCGA
The DNA here is from genome assembly GCA_017621905.1 of Roseburia sp. Lineage (GTDB taxonomy): Bacteria > Bacillota > Clostridia > Lachnospirales > Lachnospiraceae > Roseburia. The sequence goes on along the minus strand of JAGASC010000188.1, from coordinate 1,822 downwards.
TGGAAGTGTTGCTGACATAAATACCGGATGCAAAATAGCGCTTCAGTTCCCTTTTCCACAGGGCCGCCAGTGGTGAACTGGAAGATAATTTTGTCATTTTGTAATTGTTTTTTGCAGAAGTGGCATTCAGTGCACTGCATATCTTCTGAAAATATTTCTGCAATAAGACAATCAGTCCGGCAAATACCAAACCAGAGCTGCCAGCCAGCAACAGGAAACCGCTGGTTTTTCCATACACCACGGCATCGGAAAACCAGATTGCCGGTGGATACATGCTGCCAATCTGATTTCCCAGTGTGGATGCCAGATTTTTTATCATCTCCACATTGATCTGCTCCACATTGCCGGAAAACACCATACTGATAACAACCAATCCCAGCGCAACGACCAGGGTCAGTCCTGCATACACCAGTCCCCTGTGGCGCATCCGGGAGCTGGCCGCCGTGATTCCTGCGCCAAGCGCCGTTGCTATCGTAAGAGGCAGAAGCGGCAAAAACAGTGTTCCCAGAATACTATACAGATAAAAGCTCATTCCAGGCCGCATCATCACACCGTAAACCACAGTTCCCGGCAGCATCACCAGAAATGCCAGGAGCAGATTCGTGACATACATCGTGAGAAACCGACTCACAACAATGGCTGCCTTTGACACCGGCAGCGACACCAGTATTTCATAAGTATTCATTTGAAAGATCACACTGCCTGCCTTAAAAATGGAAAAGAACAGAATAATCAGGCTGGTGATTGCAAACAAGTACATGGGCACGATTTCTTCCATCCCCAGAAGCACAAAACCAAAGGAAAATGCAGCCACATAAAATATTATCATCAAGACCAAAAACAGCCAGAGAACACCCAGCCCCACAAACCGGGCCTGCTTCTTTTTGTCCTTTGTATGGCGCACCTCGTTGATTCCGAACAGGTTGACGAGCTGTACTTTTGCCAGAAGTCTAATCTGTCTTCCCATCACGAACCACCTCCATAAATACAGATTCCAGAGATTCTCCTTTTGTCAGCTCCCCAGTCGGGCCGGCCGCAATCAGTTTTCCGCCCTTGATAATGGCAACCTTACTGCAAAGTTTTTCCGCCACATCAAGTACATGGGTGGAAAAGAAAATGGCAGTGCCTTCCTGACACATCTCATGCATACGGTTCTTGAGTGTCACGGACGCCTTCGGGTCCAGCCCCACAAATGGCTCATCCAACACCAGAAGCCGAGGTTTATGAATCAGTGCACCGATAATGGCCAGTTTTTGCTTCATTCCGTGGGAATAGGAAGAAATCAAATCCCCCAGGGCGGACGTGATCTCAAAGGCATCTGCCTCTTTTCCAATCCTGGCTTCCCTCTCTTCTTTTGAAATTCCAAATATGTCCGCAATAAAATTAAGGTATTGGATTCCCGTCAAATATTCATACAAATCCGGATTGTCGGGGATATAGGCAAGCATGGATTTGCAGCGAATCGGGTCGTCCTTTACGGATACTCCGTCAATCGTGATTTCTCCCTCTTCAAATTCATGGATACCGACTATACACTTAATTGTAGTGGTCTTGCCCGCACCGTTGTGCCCGATAAAGCCGTAGATATCACCGGCTTCTACGGTAAGGCTTAAATTGGAAACGGCAGTCTTGCCGCCTCCGTAAGTTTTTGTTAAATTCTGAATGTTAAGCATTTTTTACCTCCATGTCCTGCCAAGCTATGATTTTGCATACCTTCAATTACACATACAACATACGTCCGCAACAATTTTTCGTATTTTACCAACCCTCTCCTGATCCGAAAGTGCCTTTATCGCGGGGTGTTCAAATCCCTGCAGGGCGG
>JAGASC010000187.1 GCA_017621905.1 Roseburia sp. | reverse complement strand
GCAAGGACAGCAATCCATTTCTGCTATTTTCTCATCCGTGGCAATACACGTTCCTCCAATTTCTCCGTTTTTCATGTTTCACCTCTCAAATTTTAATCTAATGTCTCAAAATAAAATGTTACCTCGTCCGTTATATGTTTTATCAGGCCGAATCTGATAGCCACCTGATACGGTATACTATCTCTTATGAGCCTTTGCGATATACCAGACAAATACCTTCTATATCCTTCCACATCAAATGTAGCCTTATAATGGTTGCAGCTCCGACAAGCTGGTAGCATGTTATGTAATTCATCTTTTCCACCAATTCGCAGAGGGGTAACGTGGTCTACTTGCATGTCTTTATAATCCAATTTACAACCGCAATATGCGCAATGTCCTTCGCATATCTTATAAACCTGTTGACGCTCCTGTATTTTTAGCTTTCTTCTTTTCATAATTCACCTTTAAATCTTAATTTATATCTGATAAATCCACCTTTTGCCCACAAATAGGACAATAATTGTAATCATCATAGTCTATTTCATAATGGGCATCACAATTTGGACAAAGCCATGTGCCATAAATTAGATTTCCTTCGTTGTCATAACCATCACCTTCAAGGTTAGGTTTTATCGGAATCTGATTTTCTAGTGCTTTGATTGCCAAAGTTGCTGTTAATAAATAGATTGGAGGATTATCTCCGTTGTACTCTCCATTACCGATATATTCTTGAATATCCATAATTGCATTTTTTATTTTATCGGCTGCTAATTTTTTATTATCCATATCATACCTCACTATCTTTTAATTTAATCGCATTTCTTCATCGGCAATGGATACCCGTCAGGCAATGCGTTAATTAGGTTTTTAAGTACCTGTTGACCGATTTTTTGTACATTGACAAATGCATTTTCTTGACACGTATCAAGTTCGGCAATATTTCTGTCAATAGCGTTATTGATGTTATTCCGCATTGATGGTGTCAGTGGCTTGTAAAATGTATCACTCATATAACTTCCTCCAAAATCTTAAGTTGCAGAAGTAAGGCCATACGCTCCGGCATCTGTTTCGGCCTGCTTTCCAGCTTCACTTAACAAAACTTCTTTATTTCCCGAAGCCATCTCTCTGATATACTGATGAGGTACATTACAGTTTACAGCATTCATGAGCAATTCTCCTTTAACTCCTGCTTTTATCAATTCACACAGTTCTGTCATTTTGATTTCTGCTCTATCATCCTTCGCAAAAGCATCAATTAATCCCATCTTTTTTCCTTTCTCCAATTCTCCCTAAAATCTTAATATTCCGGTGTTTTCATCAGTTTGCATTTCAGCGCAATGTACACCTTACAAGTTCCTTTATATTTGACTTTACAAAAACTTTTTTGTGAACATATACAACAAGGGTTTCCTTTTACGTACTTAATAGCTTGGTTCGCTATTTCTATGCTATTTTCTTCTTTCAATGTCATTTCCCAAAATCTCCATCATCTGATCATCTGTGGCCAACACTCCGGGCAGCCGTTCCACTTCCCACACCATAGTCCTCTGGATAGTGCGCTTCTCATACTTGCAGATAATCTCTTTAACTGCATCTGCGCTCACCAACCGCAAAGCCATCGTCCATCACCTCCCTGCGGCGGGAAGGGGCATCTTCCCCCGCCGTATTTTCGCGATATATTGGTACGCCCGGAAGCATAATCCGGTTAATAGGTACCGCAAACGGCATGCCCGCCATGTCTGCCTTGATCAGCATACAGTGTTCATTCGGTCGATTTCCTGCCGGAGGATTAGCGGCAGCTCATAATCTCTTATGATCTGCACCGCCTGTCCGCATTGGCTGCGCTTTATGGCTTTGTAAGTCTCCACACCAAACTGCCGATAGATCTGTGTCTCCAGGTCCCTGTATACTTTGCCTCGTAGGCTTTTGTCTTTATAGGCTGGTGCATCCTTGCCGCCCAGAAGAGGGACTACACGTTTGTTCTTTTCGGATCGGATCACATCACAGTCAATCCCAAGTAGAGGCATGTCCCCCTTAAAGTCCTGAAGGTCCTGCTTTACTGCCTTTACCTCCCCGCTGATCTGCTGCAGCTGTTTATCATGCACCAGTATGGCCCGCAGCTCTGGCGATAATCCTTCCAGTATGTTCTGTTTATACTTCTTTTCTACCTGGATAAAATACCGGCGGACCTGTTTTCCTCTTTCGTTGCGCTCAAGCATGGCCATTTCTTTTGCCAGATCCAGGCGCACTATATGCTCTTTCCGCGCCTGGCCAGAAGGTGCGCAAATTTGAGCGGCTTCGTAGTCTTCTCCTTCCACCGCTTCGCAGTCCGACAGCCGCCTTTCCGACCAGTCCTTGTATGGAGTCCTTACACCGAGCTTTTCATGCAGCTCCGTCCCGTACACCACCTTTTCCCCGGTGCTGGTCTCATATACCGGCACCAGCTCATCTTCAATCATTTTTAATTCATCCATATGTCTCCTCCTCAATCATGCTTTTTCCGCAATGAGATTATTGTATTTTTCGATCAATGCATTTTTATTTTCTTGTACCGACAGCGGCAACACACTCTTCTGCTGCTGATACTTAGCCTGATTTTCATATGCCATTCTAAAATTCGCTCGTTCCACCGCAATTTCCTCTGACAAACAGATGTTTTGATATCCCATCCGCCTCACTATTGTTGCTGTAAATTCATCCAAAGATTCTAAGGCTTCATCTTCTCGATACATCCCATAATTCTGTATACTTCGCAGAACATTCCCCCATGCCAGATCCCAGCTGTCCAGAGGTTTTGTAAGGTTCTGTGCACACTTTTCTCGGATTTCAGATATTGACGGCGCAAATTTTTGAATGCTTATGATCTCTTTTATGGCAACCATGCAGACTTTATAATCCAAATCCGAAAGCATTGTATACCAGACATCCATTGACGCTTTGTCTGGCATAATTGTCGCATTCGGGTATGCCGCTTTAATCGCTGCCGAAATCGTCAGAAACTCCTGTGCGGTCATTTAACCACTCCTTTCCCACATCCACAAAATCACCCATGCTTTGTTTCCCTTGTGCCTTTTGATATTGTGTCTGTCCGCTTATTCTATGACCACTTTTACTCAACGGGAAAATACCCTGCCATCGACTTGCTATGCTCTGTTCAAGTATCATGATCTTCTCCTCGTTGTCAGAAGACAATTCATCCAGCCGCTTTAAAATGCTTTTAAGCCCTCGATCGGTAACTGGCTTTTTAATTTCTTCACGGTGTGAAATGAAATCATTAATAGCATCATTCAAGCGCTCATCCTCGGAAAACTTTTCTGGTAATACGTTAGTATTACTCTTTTTATTTTGTTTTTGTTTTGTTTTAGTATTATGTTTATATATGTCTACGGTTTCTACTTCGGTTTGTACTACTGGTTTTACTTCGGTTTCTACTACTCTTTCTACTTCGGTTTGTACTTCGTTTTGTACTTTCAAATCCGTAGTAAAAGGGATGATATGATATAAGTTAGGGCAGCCTTTCTTCCCTTTCCTGTACTCAATCAAACCTGCATTCACAAGGTGGTTCCTCACTTCAATAAAAGTGGCCTCCCTGCTCATCTGCATGTCTGCCATCAATCGCAGGTTATCTACTTGTATCCAGTCCTTCCATCCCGCTCTATTATTCCGGTTCATGAGTTTGTACCATAATAATTGTGAGGAAATGGGTAAGCGATTACTTTCGAGCCAACGTTCAAAGGCGTTGATTTCTGCCAGATAATTCATCGTCTCATTCCTCCCGTCCTGCCATCCACTCCCGGAGAAAACCGATCCAGTCGTCAAACTCCATCGTTACTTTCCATGGATCATTGTTTTTTCTGTGGATCACGACGGGAACCTCGAAAGGTTTTGCATCATTTTTGGCCTGTTCCATAGCTTTGCTGATATCCAGGCGCTCCACGCGCTTGCACTCAATATGTATGCCGGGGATCCCGATTACATCTGCATCACCGTTAGCACCACAGTATTGCTGCCCACGGCGGGCCTTAAATCCATAGTCCCGCAGCAGTGATGCAAGTTCCCGTTCCCCCCGGGCGCCTTTTTGTCTACTATTCATCGCCCCTCCTAATTCAACCAGCTTTTCCCGAAAATCTCTCTAAACTGTTCGCGGCTGTGCGTTTTCTCAAACTCTCTCTGCGCGATCCCTTTTAAAGAGAGATCCGCTGGCCGGTGCAGATGCACTCCCTTATTGCCTTCATGGTGCTGGTAACACAGCCACACTGTCAGTCCATATTTTTCGGACAGCTTACGGTTCGCTGGTCCGAAAAATATATGATGTTTATGCAGCCCTTCCCCCGGCAGAGTGCCAAAGTAACCACGGCGCTCTGCCTCCAGGCGGCATAAGTAACACTCCTTTGTGTCCTGGATAATGCTCTGCATCTTATACCTCCAAATCTATCATGTCAGAGTATATCGGCCCGCGGATCACCTCTGTATCATGGCAATAATCGCAATGTCCGCACCGCTCCGGTTCCTGTTCCCCATTCTTGATCCGCAATATACGGGGTATATTAAACCTTATGGTCTCCAGTGCCTCATTCAGCCGGTTTTGCCTGATCTCGATCAGCATAGGGACGGGATGCCGCTCTTTTGTTATCGCATCCACAAATACCCTCAACCGCTGTCCTGTGTTTTGCCAGACGATCTCCTGATAGGCGGCCAGCTGCAGGTCATACCCCCAATAGGTCATAAAGTCTACCTTGCCAAGATCAGCAACATAATAGCCCTTTGTGACCGACTGTACGGTCTTTAAATCCACAATACAAAGACCCGGATGATAACTGTCTATCTTGATCTTAAACAGTGCACCGGCGATCTCACCGGTCATTATCACCTGCTTTTGACCTGACATGTATCTCATAAACATCGGGTCCTGTTCGGCACGTGCGATCATAAGCTCTGCATGCTTATACTCTGACCGCAACATGCCTTTTTGGGTAAAGATTTCCGGGTGCATCACCTTAAACTGATCCAATGTACCCTCAAAGTAAGAGTCCACATATGATCCAATCAGCAGCGCCGTTGTGACATCCTCTTGCCATTCTCCGGATATCTTGGCCATGGCAGCCGCCTCGCATCCGGGATACCCATAGCAGCCGCAGAAGTCTTTATACTGACTCACTGACAGGTATTCCCGGTTTGCCTCCGGGCTGTAATAATTATCAGGCGTCAGGATCATGGCACTCTGCCTCCACAAAAACATCTGGTGCATAGGCATCCTCTGGATCAGGTCTTGCAATGTCTTCTGCTTCTCCCTCAACTGCAGTCCCCATTAAAATATCAGGAATATGTACGCGGGCAAAAAAAGCGCTGGCACGGTACGCAAGCATAAGTTCCGGCATGGTTTTCCACTTTGATGTCTCGTTTCCGTATCGATCAATCTTCGAAAACCAGCCTTCGGATTTTGCAATTCCGATGGTCACTTCCGGTCCTTTTACAATCTCCCCAGTGGATCTGCGTGTGGCCTGTATGTAACATCCCCAGGTATTTGTACCTTTTTCTCCGGTATATACCGGCCTCACGTCCTTAAACTCCGTACTCGAACGTATCATTGACATGCATGCCTGTCCGCTCCATGACGGCTTCCCCTTTACAACATAGAGCTGCTGCATGACAAACAAAGGGTTTAAATGCATTCGGTTTGCCAGATCAACAGCGATCATGCAATCGGCCGGTTTGTTTTGATACTGCTGCGGCACAATGCTGGACTGCGCAAACGTCTCCGACACCCGCATGAGGCAGTTAAAATTGTTTTCAGATGCAAAGGGGTCTGACATGACCCCATCAATTGTTTTCAGTTCTTCCATCTTTGGCCTCCATATTATCAATCCAAAACTCAATGTAACGAGACCCTTTCAGGTCTCCTTTGTCTACCTTTCCCTTTTTCAGAGTGTAGCCGCATTTAAAAAGCTTTCCAGCCACATACTCCATTTCATCATTGGTAAGGGTTCCCGGCGGTATGCATATTCTATTTCGTCCCATCCTGCCTCCTACGCAACGCCAAAAAAGCGCTTGAGTTCATCTTCCAACGTTTCGGGGATGTTGCGATACTCTGTGTATGCCACATCATCCCTCATCCGGTCCAGCACGATCTGCGACAGCGCGCAGTCCTTATTCTCCCCGTCCACGATGGATATGTGGTCGGCCTCGAGTGAGTTGATCAGGTGATTTATCGCTTTTATCCGGTCATACACTGTTCCGGTGCGGAACAGCTCGTTTATACTTTTCTCATAAAGTGTCTTTTCCATTGACTTTTCCTCCATGTTCTCATATACTTAAGGTGAAATTTTGTTTTTTATCTTCTTGAGCCTTGACAGTTGCCGCTGTCGGGCTCTTTTCCTTTTTCTGATCTGTCACCGTTTACCTCCCTTCTAATAATCCAACCGTCCGCAGTTCCCTTTCTCACCATACTCCTTGCACCTGTCTCCCGGTCTTACTTTCCGTTGTTTTCTTCCACAGAATCCGCAATCAATGCGTTCGTAATACCCTTGGAAGGTTTTCTCATAGAATTGAGTGAAATATTTGCAACTGATGCACTTCGCTCCGACTATTTTAATTTCCACATATACACCTCTTTTCGATTGCATTTAGTATCTATTAGATATTATATAATATCTTCCCATATTGTCAATAGCTATTAGCTACTAAATAGAATCTATACCGTTCAATCTATTCAGTGTTAAAATGATACTAAATGAATGGAGGTGTCGATCATGCCAGCGGCTATACCGGATAGAATATCAACACAAATTCGAATTAATGAGACCATCTACAAAAAAACAAAATACATTGCTACGCAGGAAAGCCGGAATACTAATTCCCAAATTGAATATTTTATCAAATTGGGGGTTGAGGCATATGAAAAAGAACATGGTACTATTTCACTTTCAGAATCTGACTAACATCTGCTTCCCATAATTTTCTGCCCTGCTCCAACAAAATGATCAGAAAAGCATTCTGCGCTATTCCCATTCTGTCAGCTTCTTGTTTGATGTACCTATGTATTCCATCAGGCAGTCTTATCTGTGTAGAAACTACGTTATCTCCCATACGTCCTCCTTCTCGCCCGCATATGTCGGGCTCTTTTTTGATCATCCGATTATCAGCCACAGCAGCACTCCGGCCAGCCCGGCCAGCGTTAGCAGCATGGCTATATACACCAGCAGCACGCGTATATCATCTCTGTCCATATCTCACCTCACCTGCAGGCGCAGGCCTATAAGCACAACGGCAATTAAAAACACTCCCAGGATAATGCCACCGACAATCTCTTTTATAATGTAAATTATTTTCTCCCTCATGCTGGCCTCGATTTCCTGGTCTGCCGGATCCGCGCCGCCTCGTACTTTTCCAGATCCCAGTACCACCGTCCGCCCCTTATACGCTGGGTGGCATATGTCTGGCCGGGGACATGCCGGGCACAGTCAAGCTCGTGATCGCTAAATCCCAGCTGTTTGAGTTCTGTTGTGGTGTAATATTTCTTCTCCACAATGGTCACCTCTCTTTTTCCAGATCATCCTCTGCAAAATACTCTACCGAAACACCAAAATACCTTGCCAACAGTAAAAGCTTATCGAGCTTAGGGCAATACCTTCCGTATTTCCAGTTTGTTAAGGTTGCTGTTGAAACCCCTGTTTGTTTTGCTACTTCGTAATCGGTAACCCCTGCATTGTTCCTTAAATCTGCATATTTTTGATACAATCCATTTCACCTCCATAAATTCTATTGACATTAGCTAAGATTTCTAATATAATAATGGTGTCAATCAAAGTTACAAGAGGAACCTTAGCTAATTTGTTTGATGGGCTTTTATTTCAAAGCTATATTCATATAATAGCATTGATTTCAAAGTTTGTCAATATTATTTAGCTTATTTTTCAAACTTAATTTAAGAGGTGCTATATGTATGAGATTTTCGAACGACTTTGTCAGGAACATGGCGTTACGCCTTATCGCGTATGCAAAGAAACGGGACTAACGACTGCAACAATCAGCAATTGGAAAGCAGGTAGATACACTCCCAAAGCAGATAAGATGCAAAAGATAGCTGACTATTTTGGTGTAACATTGGATTACTTAGCCACAGGAAGTGAACAGCAAAATATAAATATTCACACACTTACCCATAAGGATGAACGCGACATAGAAAAAATTCTTGATCAAACTAAGGAACGTCTTCTATCACAAGAGGGACTTATGTTTGACGGAAAACCAGCAAGTCCAGAGGCCATTGATTCTATATTGTCAGCAATGAAAATTGGAATGGAGATGGCTAAGGAAAAAAACAAGGAGAAGTACACTCCAAAAAAGTACAAAAAGGACTGATATTATGGATATTAAAAGGTTTGCTGATAGTATAGTGCGCAAACATCAAAGTAGAGATCCTTTCGAAATTGTACGTGGTCTCAATGTGATACTTCTATTTGTACCACTTACCGACACCAGAGCGTTCTTCCAATACTTTCAGCGAAATAACATTATCTACATAGATGAGAATTTATCATCGCATGAAAAGGCTTTTGAATGTGCACACGAGCTGGGTCATATGTTTTTACATAAAAAGTCTAATTTTATTTTTATGGACACTCGAACCGGATTTAACACAAACAAATACGAAATTGAAGCGGATACATTTGCTATGGATTTACTTGTAGAAGATGTAAAATTATTAGAATACCACTCGTACACAGCAGAACAAGTTTCTCATATTTTAGGGTATGAGAAACGATTGATTGATTTACGTCTCAAGGATTTTGATGGTAGATAAATAAAATATTCAGGCTAAGGGGAAACACAATATAAATACCAAAAGGAGAAAAGTATGAAGGAAAAATGGTATCTGCAAACATGGTTCATTTGCATAATGGCCGCCCTTTGGATGCTTATTGTTCCAGCAATCATCGCATTAGTTCTGTTGATAATGCAGTCTATGGAAAACAAGAAGCTCGAAAAAGTCTATGGAGACATTGACGGATTAGAGAATCGTGTGTCGTCGCTCAAGAAAGCTGCTGCTGAAACGGAAAAGGAATACGAGGAAAAACGCGCCGCCTTGCAAAGTGACTACTGCACCCTTAAGGAAATGAACGAAAAAGAATTTAACTCTTTAAAAAAATCATTGGCAATACAAATAGATCAATTGCGTGAAGAGGAACGGGTACTTTCAGAGCAAACAGCTATTAATCATTATCAGCTTTCTGATTATGATGGAGTAACATCAGAAGAGTGTAGGAATAAGCTCACATTGCTTAAGAACGATGAACAAGAGTTAATCAAAAGTAATGAGTATGTTATTATCACCTCTGATGGATCAAAGACAGAAATTAATAATAACGTCAAACAAATAATACGTTGTTTAAATGCTGAATGTGATAACGTTATACTGAATATCTCCACTAAAAATATTGATACAATGCGAAATAAGATCACTAAATGTTATGAGTCCCTCAATAAGATATTTGCAGTTGATGGGGTACAGTTATCAAAAAAAGTTTTGGAATACAAATTGGAGGAACTCAACTTAGTTTATACATATGAGCTCAAAAAAGAGCAGGAAAGAGAACAGCAGCGTGCTATCAAGGAGCAAATGATTGAGGAAGAAAAAGTAAGGCGAGAAATAGAAAAACAAAAATCTAAGATAGAGAAAGATCAAACGCAATTTCATAACGAAGTAAATAAACTTATGTCATATTTACAAAAAGCTCAAAATGACATCGAAAAGCAGCTGTATGTAGATAAAATCAAAGAATTGGAAGAAAAGCTCAAGGAGCTTGAATCCGAAAAAGAAACAGTATTAGAAAGAGAAGCGAATGCCCGCGCCGGTTTTGTTTATATAATCTCAAATATTGGTTCATTTGGAGAGAATATATACAAAATTGGTATGACAAGGCGGTTAGAGCCTATGGATAGAATCAAAGAATTAAGTAGTGCTTCTGTTCCTTTTGAATTCGATGTCCATGCAATGATATTTTCAGATAATGCTCCAGAATTGGAAAACACACTACATAAGCATTTTGAAAAACAAAGTGTAAACAGAGTCAATTTAAAAAAGGAATTCTTTAATGTTTCTATTGATGAAATTGAGAAAGTTGTTAAAGAAAATTTCAATAACACAGTAACCTTCACAAAAATACCTGTAGCCACAGAATATAGGCAAACATTGTCAATTATACAATCTGAAATAGCATAAACAAAAACCGCCCGGTGTTACCAGCACCGAACGGCTTTGCAAAACTGTTGTCAGGGGGCTCCTGACGATATAATACATCCTAGACACCTGTATTATATCATCCTGGATGCACCCGGTCAATGGGTGTATTTTTTATGCCCAAATTTAAAGGAGGATGATATCATGCCGCGCAGAAACAGATATAAGCCGCGCCCTGATGGACGATATGAAGCAAAGGTCTGGGACGGCACCTACAAGCCAGACGGCCAGCGCAACCGGATTACTTTATATGGCCAGACCAGCCTGGAGCTGGAGAAAAAAGTTGACGATCTGCGGGCTGCCATAAAGAGCCGCTCATACGTCCGGCCGTCAAAAGACACTGTCGCAGATTATGCACAACGCTGGCTAACAACGTATAAGGCCGCCAGAGAGCTTAATACGCGTGCCATGTATAAAAATATCATAGATAAGCATATCGTGCCGGAAATCGGCAATATGGAGCTCAAGGACCTCACTCATGGCGATGTACAAGGGATGATCAATGACAGATCAGACAGACCGCGTACCTGCCAGCAGATCCTCATGACCATGCGACAGATCGTCAAACGTGCGGAACAGGACAAGTTGCTGCCGCATGGATCTGGCATCTGCGATGACATTGAGATGCCGTCCACCGGTCCGCGTAAAAAGAAGCGCCCCCTTACCGATCTTGAGAAAAAGGCGATCCCCAAGGCAGCATTGTCAAACAGCGACAGAGCATATGTCTACATAATATTCGGCTGCGGGCTGCGACGCGAGGAGGCCATTGCCCTACACACGTCAGACATAGACCTAAACAAACGCAAGGTGATTGTCCAGCATAAGATCGTATTTGATGGCAACACCCCGCTGCTGAAGCATAATACCAAAACTGATAATGGTATGCGTGAGGTACCTATCCCCAAATCAGTATATGGTCATATACAGTTTTACACAAAACTGATCACCGGCAAGGATAAAAAGGTGGATAAACCGCTCTTTACAATGCGAGACGGTGGATATATAAGCAAAAGCAGTTACGATAAAATGTGGGCGCGTATCCTGCGGCAGCTGAATGCAGCTGTGGCCACCGATGACGACCCGGAGCCGATCCAGGGATTAACCGGGCACATATTTAGGCATAACTACGCGACCATGCTCTACTACAGCGGCGTGTCGGAGCTCAAGGCCGTGGAGCTGATGGGTCATGCAGACGGTAAGATGATCCGAGAGGTATACGCCCACCTGCAGGAGGAGAGGGAAAACACTGTGGACCGTCTGGATGCGGAAATCGTGCTGTGATACCTGACGACTTTTGACGACTTTTTGACGACTCACCACCCCAAAAATATGTTTGACGACTCTCTGACGACTCAAATTTTTGGGTATCCCGGCCGCAAATGGCACATATCTCTATATAACAAAAAGGCCCGCAACCCTATATTTTATAAGGGTTTGCAGGCCTCTTTCACTCATGAGACACCGGGGACTCGAACCCCGGACAACTTGATTAAAAGTCAAGGCGGCCATGCCCGTTTTGTCTAATAAAATCAAGGCTTTCAGACACTTTGACGACTCCGTTTGACGACACAAATTATTTTTGATTTTTGTGGCATAATGTTATCATCATGGTAATAATGGGGCCGATATTATGTCAAAATTTAAAGCAGGAGAAACCGCATATATAATAGAAAACAACCACCGGATCCGCCAGGTGATCGTCAAGAGCTATGCCGGCGGATTTTATGTGGTGCGCTTTGCAGATAAAGAGGCCGGGATCCGCCTGCGGGAGAATCGCTTATACCCGTCGGAGGACACCGCTAAGGCAGCGTTGCCGCCGCCGGAGCCGCCGCAAAAACGGCAAAACCGCTGGTGGGATCACTGATCAGGTACTTTACACAGCGGGCTGCAGATGCTAAAATTATCCATATAATACATGTACGGAGGTGTCTTATGGATAAGGACAAAGACAAAACGGTAATTGACAAGGACCTGGCCGCGGAGCCGATCCAGGTCGAGCAGGAGGACGCGGATAAGCGCGTCGAAGAGTCAAACAAACGGATGGCTGCCTACGCTAAGGCGCTGGCGCCGAAAGAGGATTAATGCAAAAAGCTGGACAGACTTATGATCTGATCCAGCTTTTTGTTTATTCATTATCATTTCTATATCCCAGGAAATCCCCTGGCTGTGCCCCCAATAACTCACATATAGTATTTATCGTCTCCTTACTGACGATTTCTCCGGCGCGTATCTTACTTAACTGCGCCTCTCCGATTATCTTCTCTTTTCTGATTCTATATGTTGTATATCCCGCTTGCTTCAGCGCATCCAACACGTCAATTTTATAATAAAGCATGACAATCCTCCTTTATATGAATTGTACCAGCATTGTGCACTTGTTACAAGTGTACATATTGCACAAATACATACACTTATTTTTAGTGTATATTCCAATTGATATACACCTATTTTGAGTGTATAATGTAGTCAGAAGTTAAGGAACGGAGGAAATCAAAATGAAAAAATACGATCTGTCAGCAATCATGAGAACTGCATGGAACACATACCGCAAGTTTAAAAGCTTTTTATCTCCTTTATCATTTTCAGAGTGCCTGCGCCGGGCATGGGCAGCTGCTAAGTCCGCCACCGTGAAAGTCGCAGAAATCACACTGGCAACCGTAAAGGCTGCG
>JAGASC010000186.1 GCA_017621905.1 Roseburia sp. | reverse complement strand
CACAACTTCATCCACATGCATTCCCCGAATCATTTCTACATAGGAATCCCAGGATGCCTCTATATCATCTGTACCAAGGATAAATCTAACTGACTGTTCATTAACAGCTGTTACAATATCTCCAATATATTTTGCAACTATATCTGATTCCTCTTCACTTAAGGTAGCAGGCGGAATTAAATACTGCAGCGCATTTTCTGCTGCTGAGGACCAGATTGCACTACCTTCTTTTGCCTCATCTCTTAGAAGTGTCTGCAGGTAATATTCATCCATCGTTACCAGGGATGCGTTGCCCGCCAATGCATATCTTGCAATTGATTGGCTTACCGACCATCCTTCCGGATAATTGTACAGCACATCATCCGTAAATACAGGTTCACCATCTACCATATTGTAAGACACACCCTCAATACCAAAGTTATTGTAGAGAATTCCTTCCTCAGAATACTGCCAATCAAGAAATCTGGCTGCTGCTTCAATATTCTCACAGGAACCTGTAATAATGTTTCCTTGTCCGCTAAATTGGTACATGGTCAACGCATGTGTCTGTGGAACATTTTCATCCACACGTGGCACTGCCACTGCAGTTAATTTGAACTCAGGATTCTGCTCTTCTCCTGCGATCTGTATAGCCTGAAGACCACTTGACAGCCATGCAGTCGTGGCACCGGCTTCTCCGGAAATCATTTTAGCACCTACACTTGTGCCATCAATTGCTGCAATATCGGTATCCAACAAGCCTTCCTTATACCACTGATTCATAGTAGTCAAAAATTCCTTATAATTGTCTGTAAGCGGTGCAAATACCACCTGATCACCATCCATGATCAAACGATAACCATTGCCAGCTGTAACTCCGAAAGCATATGCAAAGGTACTTTGTGTCAACAAGGCATTTACCATCTCTGTATAAGGAGCAACAATTCCCAATTCTTCTTTGAAAGCAAGCAATACATCATGCCATTCATCAATGGTATCCGGGACATCCAGATTTAGCTGCTCCAGCCAATCCTTGCGAATAAAGGCTCCACAAGTTCTCACACTGGAGGAAGAAGATATTGACGGAAAACAATAATAGTATCCGCTGTCCGTCTTCATCGCTTTGTCAATATCGGGATTCGCCTCCAGATAAGCTTTTAAGTTAGGACAATACTCATCGATAATATCATTTAAAGGAAGAGCAAAACCGTCTTCAAAGGCCTGTTCCGGTCCGCCCTCATAGTTCAGCAGGTTGATGTCTGCTATGATATCGCACCATTCACCGCTGGCAAGCATCATATTATAATCCTCTCCGGTAGCACCATGTTCCCAGGTAACCTGAATGCCGGTTCTTTCGATAATTCCCTTTGCCCATTCGGTGTCACCACGATTGGCGTAGTTAGCAGACACATTCGCATTCAACAACTGATATATCGTGATTTCATTATCTCCTGCCATGGGATATGTAAATTCTTCCTCCACAGCTGCCTGCTCTGTCTTCTGTGCTTCACTTGTTGTTTGCTTCTCAGTACTTTCGCTATTCCCGGCTTCTTCTTTTCCGCAGGCCACCAGACCACCTGCCATCAGGGAAACCGATACCAACAAAGCTACAATTTTTTTTACTTTTTGTTCCTTTCTTCTCATGTGTTGCTATATCCTCCTTAAAAAATTTTATTGGACACGCTTATTTTGGGGAAGCTGTCCTGTTACGGGCATATCTTATCATCCGTTTTTTAGAAGACACAATAGAAAATAATTGGGAACACTTGACAAAACCACAGTTTCTTTAAAATTATCCATTTGTTTTATAAAATGTACAATTTTCTTTTTATGTTTCCATGATGACTTCCGGATTACATTGTAGTATAATACAAATAGATATTACGCACTATTTAGAGGAGGTTTTGTAGCATGATGTATCCCTTTTTAACATTAGATGATCAAACAGAAATCGTTCATTCTGAAATGAAAGAAGACGGAAGTGTAAAAGTATATATGGAAAAACCAGACTTGAAAGACTGTTTTCATTATGCAACCTGTTATCTTCCAACATATAATTGGACTGATATATTTGGCTTTACAGACAAGGAATTAGAACGGCTCAAAGAGGTCATTGAATCAACCGCTCATTTGATTTTACAATATTCCAAAGAGGGAGGGTTTGAAAATACCTCAAATTTTTTTCCAACGGATGCAAAATAAAGGGAATGACTTTCTTCTGCCATTCCCTTTTCCTTATCCATTCATTGATCAACATACATTTTTTTATATTGCCCGGGCGTTACGCCAATCTTCTTTTTGAAAACACGTATAAAGGCAGAGCAGTCTGTAAACCCGCACATTAAGGTTGCCTCTGCCACAGTTTTGCCCTCCTGTAAAAAATCAGCTGCCTTCTGAACCCTCACTTCATTAATCACCGTTACCAGGCTATCCCCTGTCTCTTTTTTGTACATAGATGACAGGTAGAAGGGAGACATTTCAAAATATTCGCCGATACCGGACACGTTCAGGTTTGCATCAGAATAGTTTTTTTCAATATATTCCCTGATTTTCCGGCAACGGATTACATTGCTTCCATCCGCCCTCGTATCCTCCTTATCACAGACAACCTTAAGCATTTCGCCAAACCGTTCTTTCATATTCTCCCGGTTACCACACTGCAGGAGTTCCTCAAGCACAGGGAAACATAACTGACCTCTTCTCTTTTCCTCCGCAATTTTAATAATAGTAGCGTAGAGATCGTAGATGATACATTTCTTGATTTCAGAAAATGCTCCCTTTCCATCCTCAAAAGTATTTCTCAGCACCTCATCGATAAACACCATGGCGATATCCGGATTGTTTGCGCGAACTGCCGCTACGATCCGCTCCTGGCATTCGTAGGAGAATACATATTTTCGAAGCGTTCTGTCCTTTATTTCTATGTAGCAAATATAATTCTGTTTTAATTTTCCAAAAAATTCTTCCGTCTCCTGACATTCTGCAAAAGACTCATGAATTCCTTTTATGCCGCTATGGAGACTTCCTGCCGCCACCCAGGTTATCATCTGGAAGGACTCCTCCAAAAAGCTCTGTAATTCCGCTGTCTTTTCCTGCACTCTTCCGTAAAAATCATCCACACCTTTTTCCATACAATCCTCCAGCAAAATAAACGCTACGCTGTCGGAAAACGCTGCCATTCTATACTCAAACAGCTCTCCCAAGCCCTCTTCGAATACATTGGTCACAACAAATTTCCACAGCTCCTGTTCTTCCATCTCATTGTGATTCTCCTCCTCTTTGGGCTTCTCCCATCGTACGGTAAGCACCATACCTTTTTTCTGTGGGTCATCCTCAATCTGCATGTCTTTCAACTTTATCCTGTTTTCCCTGCTGTCAGCATTTCCCAACAAAACACTCTTCCAATAATATTCCTTCATTTCCACCTGATAATTAGTTATCTTTCGGTTTGCTGACTGGTAATCAGAAAGTACATTCTCTATTCTTCTCTTAAGATAAAGATGTTCATTCAGCACTTCTTCACTGGGCGGCTCATTGTTTTCTAATATTTTCATCAAATCATTGATCGGCTCATAATTATGCTTCAGAGTTTTCTTTGCCATCAGCCACCCCACATAAACACAAGCTACAATGCAAAGGAAAAACACATTTCTAATGTTTATTGCCACGCCGCGAATCTGCTTTTCAGGAATCAATAGCACATATCTCCATGATGCTATTTCTGATGCCTGCATATAAGCAATATATTTATTCCCGTCTATTTCCAGAAAATCATTTTCTAACAGCGCTTCCTTCCCAGTCTCCATATTCTCTATAAAAACAGAAGAATAAATCACTTTACCGGTTTCATCCAACAAGGCCAGTTCTGCTCCGCTCTTCCAGGAGACAGTGCCGATACAATTGGTCAGCATACTTGTGTCCAACCACATACCTATGATAGAATTTTCGGAAAGATTTCCATTCACATAATTTGTAGTCAGAAGAAAGTAGTTTTCATTAGAACGACATTTCGGGACATAATATATATTCTGAAATCCACCATTCGTGAAATACTGCTTCACTGTATCAAAATCCTCCGTATCAATAAACTGACTCAGATAGATATCAATGTTATTAATGCCGATTTCACTCATAATCCTTTTTTCTGTACTGCTCCAATATACAAAAATCCCATTGCAATACTTTCCGCGCATATTCACTGCAGTTTTTTTTGCGCTCAACTCTTTCACCAATAAATATCTCTGATAGTTAGATTCATTTTCATCCACATCTTTTAATCTTTCAAGCTCCGCCAGACTGCCGTTGCCAATGTCAAGCAATTGATTCTGATAATACTCCAGTTCCATATCGCAGACACTCTGGATGGTTTGCAGAAAGTTGTAATTACTCTGTACCGCCTGTTCTCCCAACGCATGATACAGGTATAGATAAAACACCAGCACTATACCAATGGGTATTAGCAGCATACCCGCCAGGGAAAGTATCAATTTTCTGTATATCACACCTTTTTTCTTCATTACTTATGCCTGCCTCTCTCTTACAAGTATCTTTTGTAACTGTTCAGTCCCCTCACAGTTACTATCTTTCTCTTCTTTTTATCAGCCTTTTCGGTTGCTTGGCATTGTTTTGTTCGGTTATTTGGCATCATTTTGTTCCGTTATTTGGCATCATTCCATTAAAATCCAGTCGTACCTCTTTTTATCACTTCACACCTGACCTCATTTTTTCTGGCCACTTCCGTCTCCCCCTGAAGCACTCGCAGCATACACTCTATCGTATCTGTACACATCTGTTCCAAATGATTTTCCACCGATGTCAATTCCGGCTCGCAGCCCACAGAAAGCTGGGAATTATTATAGCCTGCCACGCCAAGGTCTTTCGGAACGGAAAGCCCCTTCGCCAGTACATACTTAAGCGCTCCTATGGCCAGTCCATCCTCCGTTGCCACCACACTGTCAAATTCCAGTGCTTCGCTTGCAAGCAGCATATCTCTGGCGAAATGGATGTCATTGCGGGTAAAAAATTTCAATTCCTCACAGACTGGATACCCGGCATCACGCAGCGCCGCCTCGTAACCTGCCAGCTTTCTTTTCGCGCTGAAGGAATGGGAATCGCAGAGAAAAAGAATCCGTTTTCTTCCCTCGCGAATAAATCCGTTTGTCACCTCATAGGTCGCCCGGAAATCGTCACAGTAGGAACAATAGATATTATCTCCGTCCACATAACCGTTGATCATAAATACCGGTATCTTCGCTGCCGTTTCCCGCAGATAATCCGTTTCTTCCCTGTCGTCACTTCTTCCCGCATAGGTCGAGCCTACCAGAATCAGTGCATCAATCCTTTTTGCCAGTAGCAGCTTGATATGCTGCTCTCTGTCCTCTTTTGCATAACCGCTGCAACCTAAGATGCAGTCATAGCCGCATTGGTGCAGGTTCTTTTCTAATATGGAAATGGCGTTTGCCATAAATACATCGGCGATATTCGGGCAGAGAATTCCGATGGTTTTCATGGAATCTAAGCCCAAACCTCTTGCAAATACATTTGGCGTATAGTCCCGCTCCTCCATGACAGACAGGACTTTTTGTCTGGTTTTTTCTGTGACCTTGTCGCTTCCATTCACAACTCTTGATACCGTGGCAATGGACACTCCGGCTAATTTGGCAATGTCATAAATATTCATGCTCGCTCCTCTGATGTAACTTTTTATAACAGTCCAGATACACCCTCACTGTTACGCGTTATGACGTAACTCCTTTTTTACACAATTACTATATCCCACCATTTCATTTTTCGCAATAAAATTTTATGCCTCTTCCTTCATCCTCTTCCTTGAACCCCTTTTTCGCGCTTTTCATAAGCCTACAGTCATAACATTGAATACACTGAACATTAATTACAAAACTTTATAAAATGCTTTGCAAATATGCAGTCGGCGAAAAACCCACCGCCTTTTTAAAAGCCCGGGAAAAAGTATGTATGGAGGAATATCCAAGCTTATCCGCGATCTGCGCAACGGAATCATTCCTTTCTCGCAGCAGCTTTTTTGCTTCGTTTATTCTAAGCTCTGCATAATAATCCATCGGACTTTGACCGATATTCTCCTGAAAAATTTTACAAAACTGGGTCTTTCCGATCATAAAATGACTGCAGAGTTCTTTCAGCGAAAGATTAGAATAAATATTACTTTTCATATATTCCGTGATCAGTTCACTTATAGAATTGCTGGCAATATCTCTCGATTTTTTATTGGCCAGAACCTCTTCTCCCAATAAGCTGCCGCTTCTGATCAGCCGGATCAAAAGCTCCGTAAAATAACATTGCAGCAACTGGCTTCCGCCGAAAACATTGGGTAAAAATTGCAGATTGTCTTTATTATTATAGTCCCCGGGAACTTCGCCCAATACATTCCTGGCTTCCTCGAGGAAAAGAGACAGCAGTGTCTTTGAGGTTTTGTCAAAGGTAAATGTCTTGCCTTTAAAAAATTCCATAGCCTCGCTTTTCGTCGTAAAGGAGACAACCATCATATTGTTTGCCACACGTTTGTCTGAAATATGAGCGTGAATCTCCATCGGTTCATGGAAAATCGCCTGCCCCTGCTCCAGCACACATCCCACCCCGTCAGCAATGGCGTTGATGCGCCCTTTATCCACATAGACCATTTCCCAAAAATCATGGCGTTCCGGTGTGTGGGAAAAATCCTTGCCGAATTCAAAATAATAAATACTGTTGAAGCCCTCTATCTTAATTTCCTGTTTTATACTTTGCATATCAAACATAATAACCTCCGTACCAAACCAAAGGCGTGCTTTCAGTTCACACCCGCGCCATTCGCAAAGGCGCTTTCAGCGCTTTCTCGCTGCTGCGCAGCTAACTTTGCACATGAAATGGCGCTCCCTTCGTCAGCCCACACATGAAAAATCACATGCAAGCATGCATTTTTCATGTATAGGCTGACGTGTGAACTGTGACGAACAAAATGCTAAAAATAGCGTAAGCAATGTTAAATACATTTTTTTAGAATAATTATATAATATGCTCATAAAAAGTCAAACAAAACAAGGAAGAAACGGAGGTTTTTTGTGATGAATGTATTAGCGATTGGCTGTCATCCGGATGACATGGAAATCTCATGCAGCGGAACACTTGCTAAATGTGTGAAGCGCGGCAACAAGGTTACGGTCTGCCATGTGGCAAACGGAAACATGGGACATGAAATCATCAAACCCGACGAACTGCGGGAAATGCGCGCAGCGGAAGCAAAAAAAGCCGGAAGTCTTGCAGGAATTGAGGTCGTTACACTGGATATCGGCGATCTTCTTCCCAACGGCTGCGATATCAAACAAAGAGATATGGTTGTAGAACTGATCCGCCGTGTTCAGCCGGATTTTATTATCACCCACAGCCCTACGGATTATATGCCTGACCATCGCGAAGTGTCTAAGCTGGTATTCGACGCTTCTTTTGCAGCAAGCGTTCCTCAGTACGGTAACGGCGGAAAAGCGGCAGTTACACCGATTTACTATATGGACAATCTTGCAGGAATGAACTTTAATCCTACCGAATATGTGGATATTACCGATGAGATTGACCTGAAAATTGAAATGTTGGAATGCCACGTGAGCCAGCTGAAGTGGATGCGGGATCACGACCATATTGATTTTGCAGAATTTGTACGCACCTGCTCACGCTTCCGCGGTCTGCAGAGCAATGTTGACTATGCCGAAGCATTTTGTCAGGAGCTGGTATGGCCGAAGGTTGTGACAAAGAGACTACTGCCATAAAGAAATCAGGCCACGGCAATCAATCTAAGAAAACAGAACTCATTAAACCAAAAAATCAAATAAAGGAGACAGAAATATATGGATTTTTTAAGTACAGTAAAAGGAAGCCTTTTAGAGGGTTTTTATCCGAAGGGCTGGGATTTAAAGAAAATTGACGAATGCTGCGACAAGGGTGTAGCACGTGAAGATTTCTGGCATAAGGACTTTAACCCTGTGGAATGCGAGAATATTTATGAGTTTGACACCCTTATGGGACACGAAATTGCAATGCAGATCAAGCTTGCAGCAGACCGCGGCGAAAAAATCGCTATGATTTTGCCGGTAGGTCCTATGGGAATGTATAAATGGGCAGCTTATTTCTTAAATGAATGGGATGTAAATTGCGACCACGTTTATACTTTTAACATGGACGAATGGGCTGACGGCGAAGGCAATACGCTTCCAAACGACAATCCGGCTTCTTTTGAATATAGTATGAAGCAAGCATTTTTCGGAAAGCTGAACCACACCGTTCCGGAAGGACAGCGTAATTTCGCAACCAAAGATAATCTTCCTACCTACGCAGGAAAAATTGCCGCATTAAAAGAAGAAGGCGCAAAATTAATTCTGGTATTCGGTATCGGCAGAATGTGCCACATTGCATTCTGGGAGCCCCAGTTTGCTAACGAATTTTCATCGGTGGAAGAATGGAAAAAACAGACCCACAGAATCGGTGCAAAGCTTCATCCGCTTACCATTGAACAGAATGCTATCACAAGCTTTAAGAGCCGTACCACTTTAGTTCCGTGCAGTGCCAATACCATAGGACCTGGTCTGTTCTTGCAGGCTGACTATATTATCGGCGGCTGCGATGGCGCGCTCAGCAGAGGCATGGGCTGGCAGGGAATGAGCTTTTTGACAACCCTCCATTACGGGCCGGATATGAATATTACATCAACTTTTATGCCGACTCTTCCTGGCAAGCTTTTCTATCTGAAAGAACTTGCAGGGCCGTTGGTGGCTGAATGT
>JAGASC010000185.1 GCA_017621905.1 Roseburia sp. | reverse complement strand
TACCTTCCATTCTCTTTATGGAATATCCTACACCCTTTTGGGGTTATTGGTATTTATAAACTATGTTACCCAGCTGTCAGTGGACCTCGTGTTTTCTTTTTTTTCGTACAAATTCAATATACCGAAAACGGTTAAAATCATGCCTCTGCTCACAGTGATAGGGCTTTTTATTTATGCTGTCTGGCCATTTTTCTTTCCAACTTCGGTATATCTCGGACTTGTGATAGGCACGATTATTTTTTCCGCCTCCGGTGGGCTTGCCGAAGTTCTGATCAGTCCTGTGATTGCGGCAATCCCTGCCAAGGATCCGGACCGCGAAATGAGTAAACTTCATTCCGTGTATGCATGGGGTGTGGTGTTTGTTATTATTATAACCACTCTTTTTCTGCTGTTTTTTGGCGGGGAAAACTGGCAGTGGATTGCATTGCTGTTTGTTCTTGTTCCACTGGTTTCGGTAATTTTTTTTGCCGGTGCCGAAATACCGGAAATGGAAACACCCAAGAAAGTCTCCGGCACTCTGCTGCTCTTGAAAGACAAAGGACTTTGGCTGTGCGTATTTGCAATCTTTTTGGGCGGCGCCGCCGAATGTACGATGGCACAGTGGAGCTCAGGGTATCTGGAACAGGCGCTGGGCATTCCAAAGGTATGGGGCGATATTTTGGGTGTGGCGCTTTTTTCGGTGATGCTGGGACTGGGGCGTTCCCTTTATGCGAAAATTGGTAAAAATATTGGAAAAGTGCTGTTCTTCGGTGCCCTGGGGGCAACTGTTTGTTATTTTACGGCGGCAATTTCGGATATTGCCGTAATCGGGCTTATTGCCTGCGCTTTTACCGGTCTTTGCACTTCTATGCTCTGGCCCGGTAACCTCATTGCCGCATCGGATCGTTTTCCGCAAGGCGGCGTGTTCATCTATGCAATGATGGCTTCCGGCGGTGACCTGGGCGGCTCGATAGCGCCGCAGCTTGTGGGTATTATTACCGATATTACTATTGCCAATCCTGCTGCAGCACAGTTTGCGCAAAGCATGGGGCTCGCACCAGAGCAGCTCGGTATGAAACTTGGCATGCTGGTGGGGATGTTTTTTCCTCTTGCGGCCAGCTTCCTTTACTATCGTATATGGAAGCCAAGGAAGAAAGCAATTTAAAAATTACACGTTTTTCTACACACGAATTTCTGTCGTACCAGTTACGGACAATATGCTTTTGCGCTGGTAAAACTTGCTGTTCTCATTAAGTAATATTTTATTCTAAGTTATCATTCCGATGTATACGCTTGTTATATATAAGTAACAGCAACACAACAAGCATTAACAAGACTATTACAATAATCCACTCAATATGGGAACTATCCTTATAATTCGTATATTGTATGTGGTAGCGTGGAGCATCCTCGGCGGCTTCGGCAGATTCAAGGGCAGGAAAGCTTAAAATTACCCTGGAATATGGTTCCCTATTGTAAATTTCTCCGCTATAAATCTCAACCTGCTGTCCAGTTACCATAGCAGCAATATCTCGTTTTTTTGTCCACTCATCTTCCTGTTTACTTTTTGTCAACAGTATAGCTTCGGCAGGACTGAAATTCGCCACATAATCATTTGCGGTAACTGTAATAGTATCTTTTGGGGATATTTTCACAGTACTTGGATAGGTTATCGATATCACAGTATATACCATCGTTTTTTCCTCTTGGGAAATGAATGAGTATACTTCTGTATCAATTTCATCATTTATTCCTATCTTTTCCTTTGGCGCAATCTGCACATAATCCGTCATAAAAGAGGCCTCTAACGCAACCGCTGTATCAGGTACAGTTTCCTTAATATAATCTCTCAGTATATCATCCGGGCTTACGGAAGGAGAATATGTTTCCTCGTCCACTTGGCGCACAATTTGATTGGAGAAAAACAAATATCGATCTTCATCCTTTTTCAGAACAGCCCTTTGGCATCCACTTTCATTTGAACTATTCACATTATCTTTCATGGTATAAACAATGTTTAAATTTCCGCTCTCGTCCAAATATTGTTCAATAACATCTATATATTGATGATGCGTATCTGAATGCACAAGATAATAAATATCCTTATCCGCATTGTAATAAAAATTTTCCAAGCCTACCATGTTTGTTTCCGATAACGTAATGCCAAAATATTGCATGAGAATATCATCCATATATGATTTCGGAAGTTTCACAATATCCAAGTACGTCTGGGCACCCTGTTTCTCTAAAAAGCTCCTATCCGCCTCATCGATTGACAATCCAAAACCATCATAGAATAATTCTTTCAAGTTCACGTCTTGAGGCTGATTATAAAGTGAATTTAAGCATAGATTTTTGAATTTTTCTTCATGCCGACTTTTTCCACTTTCCATAAATCCTTGATTAAAATAATCCTCTGGCAGAAAAATTTCTTGCTCTTTCGATAAATCAGCTGTTGCTTCACCTATTTCTGCCTCTTTTTCTGAAATGTCCATTTTTTTCTCCAGCTGCTCATTTTGCAAATTTCCACATCCCGATAGGCATAAAATTATCAATGTCAAGGTAAGATACTTTATTGGTAACACATATAGTAACAAGATAATAATTAAAAAACCTGTCACAACACCCGCAACAATTGTTGTATTTGTAACAAAGGTTATCGTAGAACCTGCTATTGCAATAAGCAAACATATTACTATTATCTTCAAATAACGAACGCAGCCTGACTTATCCCAAAGATTGATAAGGCAAAAAATAGCCGCAATGGTCGATGCAATTGCCGAAGACAACGGTGCTATATTTAGATGTATAAAAGGATACAAACTGAAATACGAATATGTCCTTATTATGTAGTCTTTCATGCCGTCTTCCACAATTAACATTTTATAAACAACTCCATAGGGTATTGCTTGAAGAACAATTATCACAATATGCAAAATTAAATTAACAAATAATAATTTCTTTATATGTCCAGCTTTCATAGTCCTCTCCTCTAACCGATACCATATTAATGTGTACGACCACAGCTAAAAAGAAACGCCACGTATGTAAGAAAAAACGCACAGTAACATCCTCTTTTGGCAACAAAAAACCGACTATCTTAGTGGAAATTCCTGTCATACATTTCACTTCCTTTACTACCAAGATAGTCGTTTTATATTATTTTTTCAATATAGTTGGCACGATATGCCGATTTCTGGCACACTTTACACTCCAAGACATATCTGTACGATAAACATACCGTTCTCTTCTATTATCTCCATCGCTCCATTCCATTGTCGAACGGTTCTTCTTACGCTTTCCAAGCCAATTCCATGTAATTCGTTATCCTGTTTGCTGGTCTTAAGCCCAGGATTATCAAAAAGAACAGATGCGGATACTCGATTTTTCACAACCATATGTAACATCTTATATCTTACCTTTGTTTCCAACACAATCAGCCGCTCTCTTTCCGGTTCTTTCATCTCAGCCTCAATGGCATTATCCAATAGATTTGAAAGCATAACACCAATATCCACTGCCTCCCAGTCTTTTTCAATGGACACATTTACCTTTAACTCAATTTTTGCCTCCTCGCACCTATCCATCTTCTCATTAATAACTGCATTTATAATCGAATTTTCTGTATATACCCGATTCCTTATCTCCAGTTTTTCTTCCAACACCTGCTCGATGTCCTGTTGTACAATTTCATATTTTCCTTCTTTAAGAAGCTGTTGGTATGTAACAAAATACCTCCTTATATCGTGGCGCAATGCACTTATTTCCAGATAGCTTTTTGTTTCCTGTCGGATATGTTCTTCCTGGTGCCTCATTTGTAATTTAAGCATGGAATTTTCCAATTCGTAATGATTCTGTACATTCATACGTCCAACCAAACGGACCATAACAACATTTGCCACCAGCATTAAAATTGCCCAAAGAAAGAATATAAATTGCCACTGTTTTTGCAATCCAGAGATATCCATTACCGCTATTGCCAAAACCGCCGTTACAAAAAACAGACCATACACAATAGCAATAATACATACCTCATCTTTTTTCAGTTTATATGACCTCTTGGTCCTACTTGAAAAAATATATGCTGTCAACAAATACAACATATTGTTTAGCACAATCTTTACTATTCTCGAGGTGCTCGCATTCCCCTGTGCGATCACTCCTAACACTGGATCTCCACTTGCAAAAGAAGCAATTTGAGTTCCAATTATACTAAAAAGAATCATCATTATGTTAAATCCAACAATAATGAGTGCCTTTTC
Source organism: Roseburia sp. (assembly GCA_017621905.1). Lineage (GTDB taxonomy): Bacteria > Bacillota > Clostridia > Lachnospirales > Lachnospiraceae > Roseburia. The sequence continues at coordinate 3,468 of JAGASC010000185.1, read as the reverse complement.
TACTCTACTTCCTTCCAGCAATATACATGCTATCAATATATCTATCCCAACTGCCAGTACAGACTGCACTATATTAGGCAATACCATAAAATGAACCATCACAAATTGAATAAAAAACCACAACACAATATGCCAGTTCTTTACCCAATCTTTCTTCGGATACCTTGCAAGTAAAACCCACATAATTGCGATTATTCCAGCCGCACTGGCATATATCTCAGCAATCTTACTCGCTATCTCCATTCCGAATCCTCCCTGACAAATTTCATATATGCACGCTTTACTTCCTCTCGGCGCGCCCGACCTATACTGATTTCCTCTTTGGAACTTAATATTACCTGCCCGGCACGCAAAACACTGATATGCCGGCAATTAACCAAATAGCCTACGTTTACCCGGACAAATCCCCAGTGTTTCAAGTTTTCCTCATAATCGGACAATTTTCCCCTCATCTCATATTCTCTACTTGTACAGCACACGCGAATATAATGTCGATGACTCTCCAAATATAGTACTTCATCCACCGGCACACACACCATACCATCCCGTGTCTTTACCTCCAACTTTTGTCTTCGCCATACTATTTTTTTCTCCCAGGCAAGCAAGGCCTCATGCAATTCCTCCTCCAGCCTGTCCTTGCGTATAAACCGAAATGGCATATAACGGATTGCTTCAAATACCATTTCCTCATGGTTACTGACAAAGATAATCGTTCCTTGGGGATTCTCCCTCAAAATTGCCTTTGCCAACTCCATCCCTGATACGCCCGGCATGTCAATATCGAGAAAATATAAGTCATCTTCCTGGGTTATGTCCGTGGTCATCTGACAGCTATGTAAATAACGCCTTAATTGGAAAGGCATTTTCTCTTCGTTCAAACATTTTTTTATTTTTTCTTCCATTATTTCCATAAAAACAGCATCATCATCGCATAATACAATTCTATATACCTTCTCTTTCTCTGTCATCGTTTCTACCACACCGTTCTATCTGTATGTATTTTTCCGTAACTTTTCGCACCCACGCCATGCACCCTGCTGCAGGACAACGCCGCCACTGCGGCATCGAGAATGCGTAGTACATTTTTCTAAAATTCATTATACACATGTAGCGCAAAAAATCCAACCTGTTTCCGGTCGGATTTTTACATTTCTATATTCCAGATTGTTTCTTCAATTTCTGTCTCTCTGAAAACATTTTTTAACCTATATATCTTTCTGCTGCCCGCACCGTATTTACCATATACTCCATGGCCTCCACCGGGTATTTTCCTGCTGCTGTCTCCCCGGTCAGCATCACGGATGCTGACCCCTGCTGCACAGCCCGGAAAATATCCGACACCTCCGCCCGGGTTGGTACTGCTGCCTGTTCCATCGAAGCAAGCATCTGGGTCACTACCATGAATGGCTTTCCCGCCGTCCTGCAGGCTGCCGCGATCTGCTCCTGCACCACCGGCAATTCCCACAGCGGCATCGCGTTGCCCAAGTCGCCTCTGGCAATTACAATTTCATCACAGTACGGCAACAACTCCGGCAGTTTTTCCACGCCATCTAAATTTTCTATCTTTGCAAAGACTCTGATATCCGCTGCATCAGCCTCTTCCAGTGCCTGCTTTAAGTTCTGCAAATCCTCTTTTCCACGAACAAAAGGCAGCATAACACCTGTAATGCCATATTTTTTTGCCACACGGATATTCACAAGATCACTTTCCGTCAGTGTCGGCGGATAAAGCGCCACTCCGGGAAGCGCAATGCTTTTGCCTCCTTTTAGGATACCACCACGCAACACACGGCATTCCGCCATATAATTACAGCTTTCTTCACTTGCAAATTTGGGGCCAACGCCGTCGCTCCCTGCCATACTTTTACAGTCTTCTTCGCTGGTAGATTCTGCCTGAACATCACTCCCTATCGGCACACCGACCCGTGAGAAAAGTTCCTCCACGACCAACTGCAGCTTTCCATCATCCAGCAGAACCTCCTGTCCAGGCTTTAAATGTTTCATTACCAGCGCAGGAACAGAAATCTCCGTTGGGTCAAGAAGATTATGATACCCTTCCACCGCCAGAGTGATGCCATCCCCTTCTTCCAACTTTCTTGGCATGATAATTTTTCCTATGCGCAGCTCCGGTCCTCGCAGATCCATAAGAATCTCTGGTGTGTCTTCTTTGCAGCCAGATTGATAGGCGCTCTGAATATTTTCCAGCCACTCCGCCGCTTCTGCCAAATTTGAATGGGACAGATTAATCCGCACCCCCGTCATTCCTTTTTCAAATAAACGGACCAGCGTATCCGTTTCCTGACATGCTGGCCCAATTGTTCCGTATATCTTCGTTTGCATTTTCCCTTGCAATAGCCCCTTACAGCAACCTAAGCTGCCGCCCTTTCCACTTCATGCTCATTTCAACCCTACAACATCTTTTTCTTCCGTAAAACCAGCATCGTGATGATGCAAATCAAAAGTGTCAGCAAACAAATAATCAAAAACCCATGCGGCGTATGTGCAAACGGCATCCACTGGGCATCCACGTTCATTCCCCAAATACCTGAGATAATCGTCGGTATCGCCATAACAATCGTGATGGAAGTCAGATACTTCATGACATTATTCAGCCGGTTGTCGATGACAGAGGACATCAGCTCCCTGGTACCATTTATGATATCACGGTATATGGTAGTCATCTCGATCGCCTGCTGGTTCTCCACAATGACATCCTCCAAAAGCTCCTTATCCTCCGGATACTGCTCCAATCTCTTATAACGGGTCAGCCGGTCTAACACCACACCGTTGGCCCGCAGGGAAGTAGCGAAATATACCAGCGTTGACTCCAGTTCATGCAGGTCGATCAAATCCGCATCCGCCGTGTGTTCGCCAATCCGGTCCTCAATTTCGGTTCTTCTTTTATCAATCACTCGCAGATTTATCTGATATGTGCTGGCTGTCCGGTACAAAATCTGATAAACAAAGCGCAGCCGTTTTTTCGTGCTGAACTCCCTCACCCGATTTGCCACAAAGTTCTGAAGCACCGGCGTGTCCTCCGTACATACGGTGACAATCACATCATCGCACAATATAATACCCAGCGGGATTGTCGTGTAGGTCTTTTTCTCATGACGGATTTCAACGGTGGGAATATCCACCAGAATCAGTGTATATCCGTCCTGCAACTCAATACGGGAGCTTTCTTCCTGGTCAAGAGCCGCCTGAACATCGTCGATATCTACATTCAGCGCATCGGCAATCTCCTCACACTCCTGGCGGGTCGGGCAGATCATCTGTACCCATACGCCGTCATCCAGTCTTTTTTCCTCGTGTATAATCTGATCATCGGTCTTAAAAAATTTAATCATGGCATCACCCTTATTCCCGGGATTCTGCCATGCGAATTCTACAGTTTATACACGGCACCATTTATCTTCTTATCTGCCTGCGAACAATCGAGCAATCACGCCCTTCGCCAGGCAGCAG
>JAGASC010000184.1 GCA_017621905.1 Roseburia sp. | reverse complement strand
GACGCTCCTGCCGAAGTTCTTCCTGTCTCTCCTGTATCTCCTCCGTCAGCCGGTAGGCCGCTTCCACAAGGCCCTGGGCTTCTTTCGGCTTCATTTTGGGTACGTCACTGATTGGTTCGTCCTTCAAATATTCCCACAACCCTTTTGCTTTTGCATATACCTCACGGTAAACATTGGTCCCTGCAAAGGGCCTGACATTGGAAAGATTGCTCAAACTCGCAATCGCATTTTCAAAATGAATATCATATTTACTCAAATACACATCCATCACCCGGTCCAAATCTTCCTTTGGCCCTGTGATGTGCAGTAATTTCATTTTTTCAACCACCGCAAATCCTCCTTAGCTTCTCTTTGCTATAAACAACTGTTATCCGGCTCTCTGCCTGCCTGTTCTGGCAATTTCTGTTGTGATGACCAGTTCCTGTATTTCCTTCGGCGGAATCCGGTAACGGACACCTTCCAGAATTGTCGTCAAATCATCAATTTCATTTTCTTTGTTGTAAAGATACCAAAGCACCGGCGCCAGGGACATAGGATATGCCCTGCATATCTGCCGGTAGGTTTTTTCCATGACCAGACGAAACGTGATCTCATCCCCCAGAGAAACAACCGGGTCTTTATCCGTGAAATACGCTGTGTGTCCCAGCACTTCCACAAACTCCTCCAGCTTCTCTGTCTCTAACATTTTCTGAAGTTCCTTTTTTTTCAACCGATAGGATACCGGAATCATATCTGCATAAATATCCGTGGGTTTTCTATGGTAGAAACGCTTAAAACGATACATCCACATGATATTCAGCCAGTCAATCTCCGTACCAAGCACACGGGTAAAAATCTGTTTCGTCCGGCGGTTTGTCAGCTTATCCTTCATCTTCCAGACAGTACGGTAATAGTAAATATCCAACTGCATTTCATAATCCGCGCCGGACAGCTGTGGATTTTCCTGCAGCCGGCCCATAAGCTTTTCGTATCTGGTTCCTGACAGGGCGGCAATCAGCTCCGCCATATTTGTCGCCCGTGTCAGCGCCGCCGTATCATAACAGGAATGCCGGTCAAAAAATAAATTCAGATAACCCAAATTGTATTCTCGTCCGCCCTGTTCCATATGTTTTAAACAATTTTTTAAGACATTCACTTCATAGCGGAAAAACAAGATTTCCAGTCCTTTTCGCTGCTCGCCGCCTGCAAACCGGTATAGTCTCATATAATCCGAATAGAGTGAATCATCCATCACTGCCTCCACCTGGGCTCGATGATGCATCTCGTCATGACTCTTAAAAATGGGGGCATAGCCTTTGCTCTCACGCAGGAAGGCTATGATTTCTTCTACTGTCTCATATTCCATCAGCCGACAGAGCTCCTCCTCCGGGAGAAGTTCCCCATGCATGGCCTTGGTCTTTGTGACCAGACCGCTGTACTGTAATAAACCGCTTGCCATAGTCTTCCTCCTAATCTATTTTTTACTGGATAATCCGTGCAAATATCTCCTCCGCAAGCTGATCCTTTTTTGTCTGGAACAAAACATTCAGTTCCCAGGTCGCTTTCTTTGCACGCTCCCGATCCCCGGCTATCCGCTCTTCTGTCTCAGCCTGCAGCTTTTCGGCCAGATGTTTACTGTTCTCTTCCAACAATCGGTCATATTTTATATCAATTTCTTTTTCGTCCTGCTGTAGCTGCACCATCATGGCATTCTTCCTCTCTCTTGCATCGGAAATAATAGCGCTGGCCTTTTCTTCAATTTCATTCAGTTTTGTAATAATTTCATTCATTTGACAAGCCTCCTTCCCAAAAGCGGCTGTTCTACACATTCGCTCTGCCAATTTCATGGCGTTACCCCTCAGCAATGTGCGTGGGGTGGGTGAAAAGTAATCTAAAATCCTCTTTTCCGCCATTATAGCTTTTTATTTCATTATTTCCATAAATGGCTAAAAAAATTGTCGTTTTATTAACATCAGCAGTTTTTCCTTTGCCTTTGTCCTATGTGGATTCAGCATGTGCACATCCTGCCAGGCATCTTCTTAGCTTGCCCTGTAAAACAAAAAGAAAGCAGTATCTTCGCCTTTGAAGATGTCTGCTTTCTCTATTGTTTTATCGTAACTGTTCAGTTCCTTCACAGTCATGTTTTTTATATGATACGCATCTGTGCACTTTGCGGTACCGCGGAATCAAAACTTACCTGGCATCTGTCATGTCCTGCCTTTGTTGTATGACATCATACCACACATTTTCCAAAAATTGCACCCGAAATTGCAGGGTATTTTTCACAAAATTTTCCTGCGCTTTTAAAAAAAATTCTAATTGCAAATCTTATTTTCTACATTTTTTACAATTGCATCAGCATTTCAAGTGCATCTTTCTTCATGATGCATTTCCCATGCTCTTTGATATAAGCAATCTGGCGTTCATCTGAATAGTGCCCCTGGTCGTATTCCAATGCGCCAAACGCAAAGGCTCGCATTTCCTCCCGGGGGATTCCTGTAAAGTCAAGTACCAGATAGTAGGCGTCCTCCAGTTTGTAGAGGCTGCTCTTCGGCATGCTGCCGGTAAAACATCCGCGGCTCATCTCTGCGATGGCGTCCATCGATAAAAAGCGCAGCGCACAAATCATGGCCTCTTTCGCTTTGCCTTTTTTTGGCACTTTATTTGACGATTTTTCAGAAGCTCCATCCTTCGGGGAATTTTTCTCATGAACCTGCTCCGGCGCTCCGATGCTGTCCACAAAATCTTTTATCATTGCCTGCTTTTCCTCCGGGGCAAGGTTGCCATAGTCCTTTAATTTTTCCAGATCCAAATGATTCATCATCCGGTTTACCGTGTCAATGATGTCCTTAAAGCTCATCTCCGAATCCCCGCCAAAGGTAATCGCCATGCTGTGATCCGGCAAAAGCTCTGCCCGCACGATGGGCGAAACATTTTCCAGGCTGATGTTTTCCTCCTGCTCTACTCTGCGCAGGACAACCTTCATAAATTTTTGAATGGTATCGCCGTCTGCGATAATATCATCAATCTCAAAACCCATGTCACGGATTTCTTCCTCCGT
>JAGASC010000183.1 GCA_017621905.1 Roseburia sp. | reverse complement strand
TTTTGTCGTGTCTCCGTTTTATCTATCCCCAGACTTAATCGTATGCCGAGAGGGATTTTTCGCTGTATAAACCGAAGCTTTACCGTAAAATATAGGTGAGTGCCTCCCAACAGTACCAGCATCGGAAAGCTCCAGAGATATTCCTGAAATGTGCTTACAAATCGTAATAATGCATCCATAAAAGTTCCCCGACTTACAGGTATTCTATAAATTATATGGGGATTAACAAAAAATATTTTATAAAAAAAGAGAACCATCACACTTTGTAACAGTCCTCTTTTGGCTAATATCTTTTTAAATTATCTTTACTCTCCCTGAATGAACAGCACACCCAGTGTCCCCGGGCCGCAGTGACTTGAAACAACTCCGCCTGCCCTTGTGATTAAAATCTCTGAAAATACATTGAGACTCTCTAAATACTTCCGCACTTCCTCAATGATGGCTTCCTCGCTGCCGGAATGGGTGATAAAGACACGGTCTTTCTTCGCATGTTTTAAATCTTCCTCCATATCCTTCGCATAACGCATCACGACCACCGGCATCTTTCCGCGGTATTTTTCATCCGGAAGCATTTTGCCGTCTGTCACCACAATCTTCGGATGAATTTTTAACATACTGCCAGCCATAGCAGACAAACCGCTGCATCTGCCGCCTCTGTACAGATAGGTCAATGTATCTACAACGAAGCTCGCACGAACTCTCGGTTTTAACTCCTCCACAGCGGCAACAATTTCTGCCGCACTTTTTCCCTCCTGCGCCATAATGGAAGCCTCGATTACCATAAGGCCGATACCGGTGGACAGGTTTGCAGAATCAATCACGGAAACAAGATGCTCTGCTTCCAGTTCTGCTGCTGCCATGCGCATCACATTGCCGGATGTGGACATTCCACTGGCAATGGAAAAACACACAATTTCCCTGCCTGCTTCCACATAGGGACGCAGCAATTCTACCGCTGCCTCCAGGGATGGAGCGGATGTTTTCGGTGTGGTTTTGTTCGCATCGGACCAGCTGTAAATCTGCTCCGGTGTAAGGTTTCTGCCATCCTCATACTCTTCTTCTCCCAGTAAAATATGACATGGCAGGATATCCACATCATATTTCTTCAATAATTCATCCGACAGATCACTCGTACTGTCTGAAATAATTTTTACTATCAATTGATGCCCTCCTTTGCATATGTACGCAGGTACCATCGCAAAATTCTGATATTTTCGACGGCTCCAGCCATTCTATCTGCTTATGCTTTCCTTGATTTCTATAACATTATTAAAAAACCCGTCTTTTGCTAGTATACGCTATTTCATTTGCAAAGTCAATTCTCGTCAGCGCCACTTCATCCTTACACTTGCACTTCCACTTCCACTTTCAAAGCGAATGTTTAACAATGTCTTTGAAATTCATTCTTATGTTGTCTCTGCTCTGTCCGCCATTTTTTTATTCGTCTCACTACTTCTGCCGCTCCGTAGCGTTCCATGACCTCCGGAAATCGATATTCCATTTCAAATATTTGTGCAAGCACCCCATCCTCCTTGTGAATTTCAAAAAATTCTGCCAGTTCTTCCGCCGTTATACTGAAATTTTCATCTTTCCCCGCCATATTTTGTGCCCTTTCCGTACTCATGCCGCCAAATAAAGTTAACAGTTATACTTTATTTTCAAAAATTTCTGTACAACAAAGGTTGAAAACATGTTCACTGAAAGTTCATGCAGCAATTCTGCAGTTCTGCACTTTCCTGCTCAGAATATCAGCCTATACAGTGGCCGGAGGGAAATAAATCAGGCCTATCAGCAGACTACCCTGAGATTTGCTCCAATTCGGTTTCCGTCTCCAACATGCGTTCCAGCAGGCTCTCCTGCTGATGTTCTTCTGCCTCTAACTGCTGTTGGAGTTCCATCAGTTTCTGATAATCTGTGGCAAGGGCAGGATCCAGCAGCTGCATCTGAAGCTCTGCAGCTTTCTGTTCGCTTTCCGCCAGCATGGTTTCATATTTTTCCAGCTGTCTGGTCAGACGGGACTTGATTTTGCCGGGATTGTAGTAGGTCTTTTTGTCAAAAACGTCCTCAAGTGTGGGCTCCGGAGCCTTACTTTTCTTCTGTGCTGCCGCTCCCGGGGCGGTCGTAACACGGTTCTTCTCCTGCAGGTAATCCTCATAGCCGCAAGGATATTGCCTTACGCCTGAAGCTTGGAATTCTAAGATTTCGGTGGCAATCTGCCGGATAAAATAACGATCATGGGATACGAACAGCACTGTGCCGGGGAAACTGCTCAGCATTTGCTCTAAGGCATCCTTGCCAATCATATCCATATGGTTGGTGGGCTCATCCAAAATCAGAAGGTTCGGTTTTGTCTGGAACATTTTACACAATGCCAGACGTACCTTCTCACCGCCGGAAAGCTGGCCCATTTTCTTTTCCACGTCTTCCTGGGAAAAGAGGAAGCTTCCCAACGCACTTCGCACATCCTCCCGCATAAGTTTGGGGTATTCCTCCCAGAAGTTTTCCAGTACCGTCTGCTCCGGGTCTGCATCATTTACAACTGCCTTCTGCTGGTCGAAATAGCCCCATTCCACATTGGGTCCCAGAGTAAAGGAGCCGCCAAGGGCCGGGATTTCTCCCACCAGTGTTTTTAAAAGGGTGGATTTTCCTTTTCCGTTTTCACCTATAATGGCAAGGCGTTCGCCTTTTTTTAGCTGGAAGGATAACTGGCTTAGTTCTCTGTCATATCCGATTTTTAGATTTTTTACGGTCAGGACATCCGTATAGCTCTCTATCCGTGGAGTGAACATGGCATGAAAGGTTCTGGTGTCAAAGCGTCTGGGCTTTTCGATTTTGACCATGTGCTCAATGGCCATGCGCTTGGATCGGGTGGCTGCCACTTTGGTGGGCATGTTTTTCCATTTTTCAATCCAGGCGGTGAGACGCTCAATTTCTTTCTGCTGCTCCTCGTAATCTTTTTCCTGTTTGGCAAGATTTTCTTCCTTTTGGCGGATGAAGGCGGAATAATTGCCCGGGTAGCGTTTGATTCTATGATATTCAATTTCATATGTCACGTCGATGACACGGTCTAAAAACATCCGGTCGTGGGATACGATAACGACTGCTTTGTCGTATTCTCTCAGGTAATTTTCCAGCCACTCGATGGTGGGCAGGTCCAGATGGTTGGTGGGCTCATCCAAAAGCATGATGTCCGGACGGCTTAAAAGCAGTTTGATAAATGCCACCTTTGTCTGCTGACCGCCGGAATAGCTTCCGATGGGGCGTTTTAAATCCTCCAGCGGAAAACCGAATTTCTGGAACATGATTTCCATGTCCTGCTGCCATGTGTAGCCCCGCAGTGCCTCCATCTGGTTTTGCAGTCTGGCGTATTCCCGGAGGAGAGTCTCCTGGCCGGGCTGCTCATGTTTTTCTGCACTGCCTGCCTCATACGCTTGGCCCTGTGGCTGTCCCGTCCGGTGCAGCTGTTCCTCCAGTTCCTTCATCCGTGCTTCGCAGGCAAATACCGGGGCGAAGGATTTTTTGATTTCTTCCTCCACCGTTACATTGCCGTCCTCGAAACTGATCTGCCGCAGGAAACCGATCTGCTGTTTTCCCGCCATGTTAATGCCACAACTCTCATCACTGTCTAAGTTGCTCATCTCCAGGTCGCCTGCGATTAATTTTAAAAGTGTGGTCTTTCCGCAGCCGTTTCGCCCGACGACTGCTATTTTTTCTTTATCATGAATTTCAAAATTCACATCTTCTAATATGGTATCCGCTGCATATTGCACCAGCGCATGCCTGATCTGATATCGCATGTTTTCTTCCTCTCACTATTTCATCCTGTGGCGTGAAAACGCTTCACAAAACCTATCGATTATTGTACCACTCCTGATAAAACATTTCATTAACAAATTCTCTCATTTCTCAGAATTCTCCATCTTTTATTGGAACTGTTCCGTACAGTACTCTCACAGTTACCTTATATCTACATATTTCCATCCTCTTTGGCCTGCTTCCTATATTCTCTTGGCGACATTCCGAAGTGCTTTTTAAAAATTTTTGAAAAATGGTACAAATCCTCATACCCCACTGAAATGGCCGCTGTGGATGGGCGTTCGCCGTAAACCGTCATCAGTTCCGCTGCTTTGGCAAGCCGCAGGTTGATCAGGTATTCACTGGGCGAGGTGCCTACACGTTCCGAAAAAATAGTGGAAAAGTAGCTGCGGTCAAGTCCCAGGCGCTCGGCAATATCCCTGATAGTAATTTGCCTTGTATATTCTGTGTGCATATAACTGAGTGCCTTGTCTATGTAGTCAGCTTTTGGTTTTCCCCGGTCTAAAAGTACGGCAACAAGCTTCCAAAGACAGCCGGAGAGGAAAGCACTCCGTCCATTTTCCATGCTGCTGCACGCCATCATCTCGTCAAATAATGCCCCTACATCCGGGCAGGAAATGACCGGCTGGGAAAATATCTCCGGCAGCTGCTCTTCTGTTGTAAAACCAATCCATGTGTATTTCCAGGGGCGTTCACTGTCAGCCTCATAATAGGTTTCGAGATAAGGCGGAATCACAAATATCTGTCCGGGACCTATTCTGTGCGTCATCCCCTCCCGTGTAAATATACCAAACCCCGACGTCACGTAATGCAGCAGCCAGTGGGTACGCACCGCCGGCCCATAAAAGTGAGAAGGCGCACAGTTTTCGTATCCAAACTGCACAGGGTTCAAGCCTCCATAATGATAATCTATTACAATCTCCGAATAGTTCATTTCCTTTTCCTCGTATCTTATTTTTCCGTTTCTTTTCACAAGCATTTTCATATCTAACATTATAACAAGTTTTTCTAACAAGAATCAATTCTTTTTTTCTTTCATCCTTGCTAGAATCAAAACAACAGTTACGAGGATATTTTATTTTCCGCAGGGATGCCGGATGGGAGTTGCTGTATTCCGAATTGTAACGAAATAACAAAAAAACAACTATATTACAAGGAGAATTATCATGAAAATCACATTTATGGGTGCCGGAAGCACCGTGTTTGCACGTAATGTCATCGGTGACTGCATGTGCTCGGAAGCTTTAAGAGACAGCACATTCGCTCTCTACGACATTGATGGCGACAGACTGAACGAAAGTCATGTCATTCTGGAAGCTATGCGCCAGACCAAGGGCGGATATGGAAAAATTGAGTGCTACTTAGGCGTAGAGAACCGCAAAGAGGCATTAAGAGGCGCAGATTTTGTAGTCAACGCCATTCAGGTGGGTGGATACGATCCATGTACCATTATCGACTTTGAGATTCCGAAGAAATACGGCTTAAGACAGACCATCGCTGATACACTGGGTATTGGTGGAATTATGCGTGCACTGCGTACCATTCCGGTCATGGCTGATTTTGCAAAGGATATGGAAGAGGTTTGTCCGGATGCACTTTTCTTAAATTACACCAATCCTATGGCTATGCTTTCCGGCTATATGCAAAGACACACAGGTGTCAAGACCGTGGGACTCTGCCACAGCGTGCAGGTCTGCTCGGAAGGTCTGTTAAAAGAGCTTGGCATGGAGGATAAGCTGGAAGGCCGCAAGGAATTGATTGCCGGTATCAACCATATGGCATGGCTGTTGGAGATCAAAGACAAAAACGGCGCAGACCTTTACCCGGAAATCAAATCCCGTGTAGCTGCCAAGATGGCGGATCCGGATTATAAGAACAAGGTACGTCTGGATTATATTAATCACTTCGGATATTACTGTACCGAATCCAGTGAGCACAACGCTGAGTACAATATGTTCTACATAAAGAGCAAATATCCGGAACTGATTGACCGTTACAACATTCCGCTGGACGAATACCCGCGTCGTTGTGTAAACCAGATTGAAAGCTGGAAAAAAGAATATGCTGAGCTGTTAGAGAACGGTGTGAAAGACCATGAACGCTCCCATGAGTATGCCTCCAGAATTATGGAAGCATGCGTAACCGGTGTTCCTTATCAGATTGGCGGAAATGTTTTAAATACCGGACATCTGATTACCAATCTGCCTGAGAATGCCTGCGTTGAGGTTCCGTGTCTGGTGAACGGATATGGAGTACAGCCATGTCGTGTTGGCTCTCTTCCGGTACAGTGTGCTGCTATGAATATGACCAATATTAATGTTCAGCTACTTACCATTGAAGCTGCTCATACCCTAAAACGCGAGCATATTTACCAGGCTGCTATGTTAGATCCGCATACCGGCAGTGAACTGGACATTGATACCATCAAGAAGATGGTAGATGAGCTGATCGATGCTCACGGGGATTATTTGCCCAAGTATCACTAATTTTTGAATCAACTTTTATAGCGTAACAGTTTCGACGGTTGTTTCAGTTTCCAAGGGAAGTTCTTTCACTTCCTCGCCATCAACAGGCACAGGGA
>JAGASC010000182.1 GCA_017621905.1 Roseburia sp. | reverse complement strand
CTTTCTTGGGAAGAACATCAAATGTTCCGTCCTCTTCCATGCGCTCGATATCCTTTAATCTCTTGATACGGCTCTGGATGGTCTTGAAGTTGGTCAGCATACCACCTAACCATCTCTCATTTACATAATACATTCCACAGCGCTCTGCCTCAGATTTGATTGCATCCTGTGCCTGTTTCTTGGTTCCTACGAAAAGAATGGTGCCGCCCTCTGCAGCGATGTCTGCTACTGCTTTGTAAGCCTCGTCTACTTTACCTACAGACTTCTGTAAGTCGATAATGTAGATACCATTTCTCTCTGTGTAGATGTATGGAGCCATTTTAGGATTCCATCTTCTGGTCTGATGTCCGAAATGAACACCTGCTTCAAGTAACTGTTTCATTGAAATAACACTCATTTTTTTACCTCCATGGTTGTGTTCTTCCATATGCTTCATCCCTCCGAAACGACCGGATTTGCGGCACCACTATCGGCGGTCGGCATATGTGACTACTGGTTATTTTTGGTTTTTGTTCGTGAAACCTTGTAGATTATAGCATAAGAGCCGCGTCGAGGCAAGCATTTTGTTGTAAATTCTAAATTTTTTTCTAAATTTTGTTATTGAACATTTTGTTATTAACCAATTTTGTTATTGTACCATTTTGTTATTGACCAATTTTGTTATTGTACCATTTTGTTATTGGCAATGGGGTATTGACAAAAAAGAGATAACCCCATCGCTGCACTACATATTTGGAATTATCTCTATTATACTTTTTATATTTTCTGTATATATTTGTTAGTTTAGAAGTTTTAAAACAGATTCTGTTTCTTTATCTTGTCCAACTCTTCAAACACTACGTCATTGATCACTTTGATATAGGTTCCTTTCATTCCTGAGGATCTGGACTCGATGACACCGGCGCTTTCAAACTTGCGCAGCGCATTTACAATGACGGAACGCGTAATTCCCACCCGGTCTGCAATCTTGCTGGCAACCAGAATTCCTTCCTTGCCGTCCAGTTCATCAAAGATGTGTGTGATGGCCTCAAGTTCAGAAAAAGAAAGTGTACTGATGGCAGATTTCACAATCTGCACTTTTCTGGTTTCTTCTGCATTCTCCTCATTTACAGAACGCATCATTTCAAGTCCTACTACAGTAGTGCCATATTCGCTTAAGATAATATCATCAATATCATACTGTTTTTCCTGGCGGTATACGAACAGGGTCCCCAACCGCTCACCGGCGATATCGATTGGCGTGATAATCGCGGTATATTTTCTTGCGTTATTCACAAAACCCAGTGTTTCTAAATTGACGTTCTCCTTTGTGGAAAGGATGCCCAGCAGTCGCTCGTTCAGCAGCGGATCGATAAAACCTCCAACTTCATCTACGATCAGCTCCTGTATTTCTTCCACTCCTTTTCGGATTCCGGTTCCAAGTACTTTTCCTTTTTTGCTGATAACAAGAATGTTTGATTCCAATATCTCCTTTAAGACATCACAGATATCATTAAATACTACCTTTGAGGAGTTATTATTGTGAAGCAATTTATTGATTTTTCTTGTTTTGTCCAACAACTGAACGCTCATATGGCTTCCTCCTGTATATTAGAACAAATTTTCGTGATGATTCATATTCTATCACGTCAATTCAGAAAATTCAATATTTTCGTAATATTTCATGCACATATTTTCAATTTTTGTAACAATTTACTTGTTAATCCGTAACCCTATTCCGAATGGACATTCTCAGTCCCCTATGAACAACTTATTCCTGTTCTTTCGCTCCGGTGACATAGCCGCATTGCTCATCTGCACAAACTACTTTATTCCCCTTTGTCACCATATAGGAACCGCATTTCGGGCATTTTTCTGCCACCGGTCTGGACCAACTCATAAAATCGCATTCCGGATTGTTCTCGCAGCCGAAATATTTTCTGCCCTTCTTTGTCTTGCGAAGTACAACATCCTTACCGCATTTTGGACACTGAATACCGATTTTTTCCAGATAAGGCTTGGTATTTCGGCAGTCCGGGAAGCCCGGGCAGGCTAAGAATTTTCCGTGTGGGCCATACTTGATGACCATGTTGCGTCCACACTGTTCACAAATGACATCCGACACTTCGTCTTCAATTTTTACCTTTTCCAGATCCTGCTGTGCTGCCTGTACGGCCTGTTCCAGATCCGGGAAGAAATTACGTACCACCGTTTTCCAGGGTACCGTTCCCTCTCCTACACCATCCAGCAAGGATTCCATATTTGCTGTAAAATGCTCGTCTACAATGCTCGGGAATGACTCCTTCATAATCTGGTTGACTACTTCCCCCAGCTCTGTCACATAGAGATTTTTGGCCTCCTTGGCAATGTAATGTCTGCCCAGCAATGTGGTTATGGTCGGCGAATAAGTGCTGGGCCGTCCAATACCAAGCTCCTCCAGTGCCTTTACCAGAGATGCCTCCGTATAGTGCGCGGGGGGCTGGGTAAAATGCTGTTTTTCATCAAATTGCGTCAATGACAGCTGTGTACTTTCGTCAATGCTCTTTAAAAGCACATTATTTTCTTCCTTCTCATCCTCGTCACTGGTGTAAACAGACATGAAACCTGCAAAACCGATTTTTGAGGCGGTTACCGCAAAACGATATTTGCCGGCACCGATTTTCACATTGGTGGTCTCATAAATGGCCGGAGCCATACGGCTGGCGGTAAAACGCTTCCAGATCAGCTGATAAAGACGGAACTGATCTCTGGACAGGGAATCCTTGACATAGGCCGGTGTCCGGTTGATATCAGAAGGACGGATTGCTTCGTGAGCATCCTGAATCTTGGCTCCGCCTTTCTTTTCTGTGGCGCCTTCCGTTACATAATTATCACCGTAATTTGTCGCAATATAGGCTCTAGCCAATGCATCCGCTTCCTCGGAAATACGGACAGAATCGGTTCTTAAATACGTGATAAGACCCACGGTTCCCTCTCCCTTAATATCCACGCCTTCATACAGCTGCTGTGCGATACGCATAGTTTTGGAAATCGGGAAGTTCAGTTGTTTGGATGCTTCCTGCTGCAAGGTACTGGTGGTAAAGGGCAGAGGAGCTTTTTTTACACGCTCTCCTTTTTTTACTTCAAGAACCCGGAAGGTCTCTCCTTTGATTTCATCCATGATGCGATTTACTTCTTCCCCGGAAGTGATAGAAAGCTTTCCATTTTCGTCGCCATAGAATTTTGCCAGAAGGGGCTTTTTCTCTCCTGCAACAGCCAGCTGCGCATCTAAGGTCCAGTATTCCTCCGGAATAAATGCGTTGATTTCTTCCTCTCTGTCACAGACAATGCGAAGGGTCACTGACTGCACTCTTCCGGCACTTAAGCCGCGCTTTACCTTAGCCCACAGCAGCGGACTGATCTGATAACCCACCATACGGTCCAAAATACGCCTTGTCTGCTGTGCATTGACCAGATTCATGTCGATGTCCCGCGGCTCCTTTAAAGAGGCTTTTACCGCGCTCTGAGTAATCTCATTGAAACTGATACGGGCTACTTTTTTATCCTCCAGTTTCAATGCCTGGCTAAGATGCCATGAAATCGCCTCACCCTCGCGGTCGGGGTCGGTGGCGAGATATATCTTGTCTGCTTTTTTCACTTCCTTGCGAAGCTTTGCAAGAATATCTCCCTTTCCTCGAATTGTAATATATTTCGGTTCAAAATCATTCTCGGGACTAACTCCCATCTGACTTTTTGGTAAATCCCTGACATGACCGTTTGAGGCAACCACCTCATAATTTTTTCCAAGAAATTTTTTGATTGTTTTTACCTTCGCAGGTGACTCCACGATAACAAGGTACTTAGCCATTCATCCATCTCCTTTATTTTGCTACTTGGTAACTGTTTTGGACCTTCACAGTTACGTTACTTTTTCTTTTTTAGATTCGTCTGATATAGTAATTCTTAAATGTCTCCGTTATAAACCCCCGTTGCTGCAGTCTGGCCAAAAGCTCCGTGAGCTCCGGCATGGACAGTCCTGTGGACTGCAGCAGTTCCTCCATACTTGTCGGCCGTAAACTTAGACCACTATACACCAAGCTTTCCTCTTTTTCAAGTAATAATTTTGTAAAATTTTCCTGATAGGGCTCTCTTTCCCCACACAAATCCAGTTCTTTTAAGAAATCATCCACATCCGAAATGATGCCTGCCCCCTGCCGTATCAAGGTGTTGCAGCCGGCACTCAAGGCATCATAAATCCTTCCGGGAACCGCATAAATTTCTTTTCCCTGCTCTAGGGCAAAATCCGCCGTGATTAAAGAGCCGCTCTTTGCCTTGGCCTCCACTACCACGACCACATCAGAAAGCCCGGAAATAATTCGGTTTCTGGCAGGAAAAAATCCCGGATGGGGCTGTATGCCGGGAGGATATTCCGAAAGGATGCCTCCTTTCTCCAGTATCTTATCATACAGTTTGCGCCCGGAGGCCGGATAACATACATCCACACCACAGCCTAACACCGCGCAGGTCATGCCTCCCACCTCGATGGCTCCCCAGTGCCCCTCAGAGTCAATTCCCCGGGCCATACCGCTGATGACACAGACTCCATGTGCTGCCAGCTGCTGTCCCAGTTTTTTTGCCACTGCATGGCCATATTCCGAGCACATTCTGGCACCTACAATAGCCACTGTTTTCTGATTTTTCCGTGGCATTTTTCCCTTTACATAAATTCCATAGGGAGCATCCGGAATATTGCGCAGTTTGTCCGGATATGCCTCATCCTCCAGAGAAAGGAAAGAAATTCCCTGTTCGCAGAGTTTCATATATTCCTGCTCCGTATTTTTTCTTTTACTCTCCAGAATGGCAGCAATTTCTGCATCTCCCAGTAAAGCCAGTCCTCGCAGCTGCTTTTCTGAGAAAAAATAAAGCTCGCCTGCACTTCCCGCCCGGGCCAGCAGCTGCTGTATGGTCCTGTTTCCGATCCCCGGAATATTTGCAAGCCAGTAAGCATAATTCATACACATTCCCCCCTTTCACACCCGTTCCCAGAATTTTTTATCCAGGCTCCGGTAACAGATCGCCTCATTCAGATGACGGTTCTGAATCTTTTCTTCACCGTCCATATCCGCTAATGTTCTTGCCACCTTTAAGATTTTATGATAGGATCGGGCGGTCAGTGTAAGCCGCTTGTAAATCTGCTCCATGTATGCTTCCTGTTTATCGTCCAGTCTGCAATATTCCCGGATTTTTACCGCCGGAATCTGGCTATTAAAGCAAAAACTCTCCCCGGCATAGCGTTCCTGCTGTATTTTCTGGACCTGCACCACCCGTTCCCGGATGGTAGCCGAAGTTTCTTCCTTCTTATCTCCCCGCAGCTCTTTGAATTCAATTCGCGGCGCTTCCACACACACATCGATCCGGTCAATTAAAGGCTTGCTGATTTTTCCCAGATAGCGTTCGATGGAGGTTTGCGTACAGTGGCATTTGTGCATATCCGGGTAATTTCCGCAGCGGCAGGGATTCATGGCCGCCACCAGCATAAATTCCGCCGGATATTCATAGCTTCCCTGCAGGCGGACCAGCCGCACCTTTTTCTCCTCCATGGGTTGTCTTAATATTTCCAGCGTGTTTTTCTGAAATTCCGGCAGCTCATCCAAAAACAGTACGCCTTTATGGGCCAGGGATATCTCTCCTGGTTTGGGCACCACACCGCCTCCTGCCAGCCCCTGGGCTGTTATGGTGTGGTGAGGGGAACGGAAAGGTCGCTCACACATCAACCCTTTCCGCTCTAAAAACAGGCCACTCACACTATAAACTTTGGAAAGTTCCATCTGTTCCTTCTCATCCAAAGGCGGCAATATGGACGGAATGCGCATGGCCATCATGGTCTTCCCCGAGCCAGGCGGCCCAATCATGAGCAGATTATGCATCCCACAGACCGCCACCTCACAGGCCCGTTTTACCATTTTCTGCCCCTGGATGTCCGCAAAATCCGGTTCATCCGCAGCCGACTCTTTTTCTTCTATAGGAAAAATTGTTTCCTCCTCCTCTGTTTTTTCGCCTCTTAGCAGATGAACCAGCATTTCTATGGAACCTACCCCAAAAACTTTCATCTCCGCCACAAGCTCCGCCTCGCTTTTGTTCTCCATCGGTACGATACAGCGTCGGATGCCCCGCTCCTTTGCTTCTGCCACCATGGGCAGCACTCCGTGTACCGGCTGTACTTTCCCGTTCAGTCCCACTTCACCAATGAGAAATGTTTCTTCCAGCGAAGCCTTGGGTACTTTTTCTAAGGCCGCCAGTATAGCCGCCGCAATGGGAAGGTCAAAGCCTGAGCCCGATTTGCGGATATTTGCAGGAGTAAAGTTAATGGTGATGTGCTTTGGCGGCAGCACAAAACCGGAATTGCGCAAAGCGGTCCGCACACGTTCTCTTGCCTCCTTTACCTCTGAGGCAAGAAATCCTACCATCTCAAACATAGGCATACCATCGCTCACATCCGCCTCCACCGAAACCGGAATGCTCTGGATGCCCTGTATAATTGCTGTTGATACAATACTATACAACGTATCTCTCCTTTTTATTCCTGAAATTGTCTGGAAATGTGTAACAGTTCAGATACATTCACTGTTACGGAAATGTAACACTTTAGATATCTTCACTGTTACGGGCATTCCAGACCTGTCTGAACTGTTACCTGGAAATATCGCAGTTGAACCACTGCACAAAAATTCTGCAACGCAAATATATGCCCTGCAGTGTCATTGATAAAAAGAAAACATTTTTCCCGCCCACAGAATGGGGCGGAGACAAATGTCTGTAAAGAGTATAACACGGACATCTCAAAAAGAAAAGTTTTTTCTCAACTTTTCCAGTGCCCGTTTTTCGATTCTTGATACATAGGATCTTGAGATACCAAGCTCTGCTGCAATCTCCCGCTGAGTCATGGGTTTTTGATCTGACAGGCCGTAACGTTTCTCTATGATGTGACGCTCACGCGCATCCAGCACCGTTGGAACCAGTTTTGCTATTTTTTCTGTCTGGCGCTCTAACTCCATACGCTCCACCACATCCGGTTCTTCACTCTCCACAATATCTAAGAGGTTAATCTGGTTGCCCTCCTTGTCAGTGCCGATGGGCTCATAGAGTGAGACCTCCCGGGAAAGTTTCTTCTTGGCGCGGAAGTACATCAGAAGTTCATTTGCTATCCTCCCCCCAATGCGTTTTTGAAGCACTGAGGGGATTAGTTTTTCCCAGGCATTCATCCTCCATATCGTCATCATCATAATCTACATCGGAGAAGTCCACCAATTCCTCTGTTTCGTCATCATCCTCGGTGTTTCCTGACGCAACGGCAGCAATTTCCGGATACTCGATTTCATCGTCCTTGACACCAAACAGAATGACATGGGCATTGACACCATCCCAAACCACCTTACGCACGATGGTGCGAATGGCAGCACGTTTCTGTTCAACAGTCATTTCGTCGATGCCGGCCTTGAAGATGGTCAGCAGCTGACGCAGCAAATCAAATTCAATATCACTAAGAGCGTGTTGCGAGGTCAGCCCCTCCAG